>JANXNT010001071.1 GCA_025353985.1 Limnoglobus sp. | reverse complement strand
GACTTTGCCGTGAAAGCCGGGATTGTGTCGGATCAGTTCGGCAACGAACGATTCCAGATGTTGTCGCGGCGTGTTCATCGCGTCGCCAACGGGAACCCGTATCAGTCGCAGCCCGCCGGCATTGTGCCGGAATTCGAGGTAAGCGGTTGCGCGACACTCTCGTATTTTCCAATCCGATGAAGTACAACCGTAATGCCCACCGGCTATCAGTCTTCCGTCATTATAAATGTCGTCGAGGTGCTCGTAGACATTTCCGTGCATGTCGTAGATTCCCAAACGGTTCGGCGTGTAGCTTCCCACACGCGATGGCGAGCGCAAACCGTTCTCTTTGAGATTCCCCATCTCTGGAGTCCATGTCATCGAAGGCTCGCCTGCATAATAATTGCAACCGAGATCTGCGTCCGACTGTCCGGGGCCGTTGCGGCAGGCGTATTCCCATTCGGTGTATGTCGGCAACCGGTACACCCAATCGCTCTCTTGCGCTTTCCGGTTCAATTGCCGCAGATACTCTTGGCAGTCATTCCACGATACGCGCTCGACGGGATACCTTTTGAGATCGGCGTCGGAAACGTTTGCAACTTCACTGCTGCCCGCATTCGTTCGCGAGAAGTGGCTCGGATCCGTTCCCGGCCCGATGACCTTCTCCCACTCTTCGCGAGTCAATTCGTATTTGCCAATGAAGAAGTCGTAGGGAATTGTCACCTCACGTTTGCCCACAACGCCCTTGTCCCCACAAAGTTTCGACTTCCCCGCCGGAACGCGAACGAACTCGATGCCGAGCGCATTTGTGAAGGTGTTGGCCACTTTCTCAACTGGCTTCTCAACAACTTCGTTCGGTAGCGTGACGGGCGCGATGGCTGGCGTCGTCGGGTTGGCGGGCGGAATTGCAAATAGCAACGCAACAATCGCGGCAATCGCTACGAGCCCAATTGTGGCAAATGCAGACCACTTCTTCGACCGTGCCCGTATATGCGGCACGGGAGGCTCAACGGCAATGCCCTGCTGCAAATCCTTCAGGCATTTTTCTAAAACAACGGCGACTTCTTCGGCGGAACTGAACCGCAGTTCGGGCTTCTTCTCGTGCAGTTTCGAGATGATGTCACATAGCCATTGAGGCGTTTCCGGAATGATCTCCTGAATCGGCCTCGGGTCTTCCTCGACGACGCGCTTGAGTACGGATAGCACGCACGATGCACGGAACGGCGGTCGCCCGCTGACCATCACGTACAGTACACTACCGAGGCTGTATAAGTCCGAGCGATGGTCGAACGCATCGCCGCGGGCTTGCTCGGGGGCCATGAACATCGGCGTGCCAACGACCATGCCACTTTGGCTTAAGCTAGCATCGTCGGCGGCGCGGGCCAACCCGAAATCGGTGAGTTTCACCGTTGTGTTCACGCCGTCTTCCAGCAGCACGTTGGCCGGCTTGATGTCGCGGTGGACCAGCCCCGTTGCGTGTGCGGCGGCCAAACCCCGCGCGATTTGTGCGCCAATCCGCAATACTTCAGCCACATCGAGCGGCCCCGTCCGGTTGAGGTGCTGTTGCAGCGACAGGCCGGGAACGTACTCCATCACCAGATACGGCACCGGCTTCTCTTCGACGGCGTAAATGCGAACGACGTGTTCGCTGCGGACGGCCGCACCCGCACGGGCTTCACGTACGAATCGCTTCCGTGCCGGCGAGTTAACCGCCATCTGTGCGGACATCATTTTGATGGCAACGATACGCTGAAGCTTCTGGTCGAATGCTTTCACAACGACGCCGAATCCACCGCGACCGATTGTCTCCAGCACATCGAAATGCCCCAACTCCGGCATAGGATCCGAGTGACCGAAAAAGGGATTTTCGTCTTCTGGCTCAGTGTCGAGTCGCCAGGACTCTTTCGCGTTAAGTACGAGCGATGTCTGAAGTTCGGCCAAACCCGTAGCCGGATCGTGCAAGTTCGAACTGAACGGAAGAGCTTCGTCTGTCACGGAAAATCCTCGCGCCGCGGATTCTCATAAATGGATGGTTCGAATGCAGCATAGAGCGCGATTGATGGAAATGCGAATTGCGAAATCGATCGGAACCGCTTACGGCTCGATCGCTGCCTTCAATAATTTGACCGCATCCTTAGCCCCTTGGGTCGTGGCGAGGCTTAGTGCGGTGTTGCCCGATTTGTCTGTGATGGTCGCATCTGCACCGGCCTTCAGCAGGTATTCGACCATCTTTGTGCGACCCGTCAGTGCGGCGAACATCAGAGCCGTTTGCCGAGAATCGTTTTTCGCATTGACGTCAGCCTTCGCCTTCACGATTTGTGCCGCAATCTCGACGTGTCCCTTGAATGCCGCCGCCATGAGTGCCGTCAGGCCCATTTTGTTCTTCGCATCGACTTCGCACTTCGGTTGTTTCAAAATTAGCGTTACCGCTTCCGCCTGACCTGCATAGGCCGCTACAGTCAGGAGCGTGTCACCGCGTGGATTCGTGCCGTTTACCGGTTGGCCAGCCGAGAAAAACTCTTCAAGCGTGACGCTGTCACCTTCGCGCACCGCCTGAAACGCAATCACCTGCAGCTTGGCCGCCACTTCGGGCGTGAGTGTCACTGGCTTGGGTGCGGGAGCGAACTGCGCGAGAACGACGAGGATTGGAAACATGATTTGCTTTCCGTAACTGGGACCAGAAATGGTGGGGGCACCAAGAGGGGTGCATCAAGTGATGCGAAGTTGTGGTTTACGGTGTTTTGGGTTCATCCCGGTTTTGGTTCCCTCACTATTTCCGAGATTTCCAAATGCCAGTCTTACGGCCTGGAGGGCCGATTCTGTCAGCTCTTTCGGCCTGTAGGGCCGATTCTGTCAGCCCAAGGCGAAGTCGGCGAAGCCTTGGGTATGGTGTGGGAATGTTCATCGGCCCTGAAGGGGCCGTTCCGGTGACAACGCCACTGTTCGCTCATTTTGTCGCAAGTCAACCGGGAAACAATTCTCGTCGAAACCGTCGCATATCATGCCTATTCGTGGACGGAAATTTGTAAGAATGCGGCGAGACACTCGGTCTATGTAAGGTTTCACCTTGAACGGCCCCTTCAGGGCCGAATCGTGGGTGCGTCGATCCCCAAGGCTTCGCCATGGGCTGGTGGAATCGGCCCTACAGGCCGAAAAACCCGTACTCAGGAGCCTCATTTCGTAACAGAAACGAGTACGAGAATTTCACGGAAATTCGAAGAAAAGACCAACTTCGCATCACTTGGGGGGTTGCCCCAAGTGAAACGTTACTTCTTGTCTTTGGCGATCCGCCCCCTGACTGCGTCAAGATCGACATTCACAGCTTTGGCCAAACGTGTGCCATAGTCCACGTTCGCACGGTAAAAATAGGATACCATCGTCGTCTTCACACCCGCATCCTTGACCTTGCCGAGGTCGCCAGTGAGGTTTGAGATGAGGTTCGTTTTCTGCTCGGGAGTGAATGACTGGTACAGGTCGCCCGCCTGCTTGAAGTTCAGTTGCTTATCAATTGACTGCTGCACGATAGAACCGGTCAACGCGGTCTTGCTGTATTCGTGCTTCATGTCGTCTATTTGGCTTCCTTCGATACTCGGTTCGTAGTTTACGTCGCCTTTGCGATGGCCGTGGTTGAGCTTGCCGTCCTGATTGTTGTTAGAGACGGGCGAAAGCGGACGGTTCACCGGTAGGTCGAGATAGTTTGCCCCGAGGCGGTAAAATTGCGTGTCGGCGTAGCTGAACAGGCGACCCTGGAGCATCTTGTCTTCGCTCGGCTCGATACCGGAAACAAGCATGCCGGGGGCGAATGCCACTTGCTCGGTGAACTGGAAGAAGTTGTCCGGCACCTTGTTCAGCGTCAGTTTGCCGATTTTGACTTCTTCGATGCCGGTCCAGACTTTCGTGTCGTCCAGCGGGTTGAAGTCGTGCTTGTCGAGGTCTTCCGGTTTCATCGTCTGGATGCCGAGTTCCCAACTCGGAAACTTGCCCGCCTTAATGTTCTCGTAAAGGTCTTCGGTGAGACCGCTGTGGTTGCGGGCCGAGTCGTCTGCCGCTTCTTTTGCGCTGAAGGTCTTATAGCCTTGCATCGAGCGCCAGTTGAACTTCACGTACGTCACTTCGCCCTTCGCGTTGACCATCTTGAAGGCATGAACGCCGAAGCCGTCCATTTGTCGCAGGTTCGCGGGTGTGCCTTGGTCGCTGTAAAGGAAGGTCATCATATGCGTGGATTCAGGCACATGGCTGAAGAAGTCGAAAACGCGGTTGGGATCTTGCTGGTTCGAGACCGGGCTTGGCTTGAAGGCGTGTACCATGTCTGGGAACTTGATCGCGTCGCGGATGAAGAACACCGGCATGTTGTTGCCGACGAGATCCCAGTTGCCTTCTTCGGTGTAAAACTTCACCGCAAAACCGCGTGGGTCGCGGAGTTGTTCGGGCGAACCACCGGGGTGAACCACTGTGCTGAACCGCATGAACACCGAAGTCTTCTTATCCTTGGCCGACAAGACTTTCGCTTTCGTGAGCTTCGACTGATCGCCGTAGCTGACGAATTCACCGTGCGCGCCGACGCCGCGTGCGTGGACGACACGCTCGGGGATCCGTTCGCGGTCGAAGCGAGCGAGTTTCTGAATCAGGTGGAAGTTATCGAGTGTGACCGGGCCGCCGGGGCCTGCGGTTCGGCTGTTTTGGTTGTTACCGACAGGCTGCCCACCGTCTTCCGTCAGCGGTTTCGGTGGCGTCGGCGCGGCGGGTGCTTGCGAGTAACCCGCCGTCGCCGTCACGCCGACTAATGTTACCGTCAAAAATGTTTTGAGCACTGTCGTTCTCCGAGTGGAATTCCTTGCACGGCTAGTCAAACCAGCACAAGTTATGCCAGAAACCATAAATATCGCCTCGCATCGGATAATTGTTAACTTTCGCTTCTTCGGGTTGGAATCGGGAATAGAACTGCAACTACGGCTTTTTCGTCTCGAGTAACTTCGCTAGTTCGCGATGAGACTTCGCACGTTCGATGGCTCCTTTTCGCACATACGCATCGGCTAACAACTCGTGGGCACGCTGGCATTTCGGGTCTTCGTTCAACGCACTGTGGAACCACAACTCGCCATCGTCGACGCGACCGATGGCGATCATGCCGATGCCGATCTGGCACCGGATTTCCGGGTCGTGCGGCTTCATACGCACCGCTTCCGACAAGTCGTTGAGTTGCTTCCACTGGGCATCGAGAACCCGATGTCGCTCGAGGTGTTTGCTCGCTTCCGCCGGCTTCCCGAGATCGCCAGCCAACTGCCCAAGGAGCAGCGGGATCGTGGCGTCATCATGCCGCATCGCCTCGGCTTTCAGAGCCAGTTCGTAGGCAAGTGCTGGCTCCTTGCTGCGAATGAGGCCCGCTTTGAGCAACAGCGAACGCGTCGCGTTCGGTTGCAATTGCAGGGAAACATCGGCATGGCGAATCGCTTCCCCGCCTTTGCCAAGCAAATCGAGGGTCGCCGCGAGCCCCGCCTCCGCATCGCCATCGTTCGGCGTGCGTTTTAACTGCTCTTCGTAGAGTTTCTGCGCTTCATCGAGATCTTTACGCAACTCCAGATGGATGTCCGCAATGCGCCGCCGCACAGTCGCATGTTCGGGGTGTTTCGCCATAACAAAGCGGAAATCGACGAGTGCCCCGTCGAGACTGCGAATCGATTCGCGAACGATCCCACGCTGAAAGTGCGGATACCAATCGTCGGGGTAGCGATCGCACCATTTATCGAGGAGATTCGCCGCATCGGGTATGAGGTGCGCGTTCAAGTAGCCGACGACCATCGCCTCGAATAACAGGCGATCTTCGGGGTGTGCCGCATCGATGTACAACCGCACAGTGGCGGCATCCCCGGTGTACGGGCCGCGTTCCTGCACGTTCGACAGCAGTTGCTCGAGTTGCAAATACTCGTCGATCCAGCCGATTTTCTTTGCCTCGGCGAGTTGCGTCTTTGCCTCAGCGTATCGGTTCGTGCGACGGTACACTTGCGCGAGCAAGTAACTGGCCTCGTTGTGATCCGCACGAATTGCAAGCGTTTTGCGGAGGGCGATTTCGGCCGTCGGGAAATCGTAATTCGCGAGAGCCAGTTTCGCACGGCTCAGGTGACGATCTGCCGACCAGATGGGGTAAAGTTCGAGATAGACCACGCTAGAAATGATAGCCAACACCCCAACGATGGCTGCGATTCGCACTTTACGCGATGACATGTCGATCGCCCTGCGTATTGACACCCTCGAAAGGGCAGCATAAGTTCTGATTACGTCCGGCACATTCTCAGTCTATCCCGAGTTGCACGTGTCCCAAACCCGGCGTTGGATAATCATTGCTTCGGTTTTAATACTCGGCGGGGCCGGTACCTACTTCGCATTCGTGCGCGAATCGAAGAACATCGCACTCGCACGCGCTGCCGTGGCCGTTCGCGATTTCCCCAAAGCGATCGAACTCTTCGGGGCG
>JANXNT010001053.1 GCA_025353985.1 Limnoglobus sp. | reverse complement strand
CGCCCCGACACCGCGAGCGTGACCACCGGTGCCGCATCGAGATTGAACTTCTCGACCTTCGGTTCTTCGGTACCCACCGGAAGTTGCGGCATCAGCAACGAGACTTTGTCGCGGACTTCTTGTGCAGCAATATCGCCATTCTTTTCGAGCTTAAAACCGACGACGATTTGCGAGACACCTTCCTTCGTCGTCGAGCGCAATTCGTCAATCCCCGACACCGTATTCACAACTTCCTCTACGGGCTTTGTGACCGCAGATTCCATCTCTTCGACGCTCGCCCCACGCAGCACCGTCGTGATAACGACGACCGGAATATCGACGTTCGGGAACAGTTCGACCCCGAGCCGCGCATACGAGGCAAAGCCAAGAATGATCGGCGCGAGCATTAACATACACGTAAACACCGGCCGTTTAATACAGATATCCCAAATCATGTACGATCCTTAAATGTGCCGAGCACAAAAAAATACATTAACCGCAGAGTATGCAGAGTTCGCAGAGAAGAGAAATCATAAGTATTGCTCTGCGTACTTTGTGCCCTCTGCGGTAATAATCTTCTCTCTTTGAACGTTAGTTGCGAATGCGTATTGTGGAACCGTCGGCGAGTTGCGATTGTCCGCTGAGGATCACGCGCGCCCCGGTTGGGATGTCGCCCTGCACTTCCACCCAGTCTTTTTCGCGGGTGCCAATCGTCACGCGTATGGCTTTCGCGCGTTCGCCATCGACTAGATAAATCGTGTTCACTCCCGCGAATGCAACGATGGCGGCGGGCGGTACGACGATTCGATTCGCTTCGAGTTTCGTCGTGATGTCGGCCTTCGCAAAGCCACCCGCTTTCAGTGTGTTCGTCGCGTTCGGTACTTCGATTTCCACTTGAAACGTGCGGTTGAGCGAATCGATCGTCGGGTTGATCCGGGCAACGCGGCCTGGGAAACTACGGTCGGGGTACGCCTCGACACTTACCGTCACGAGTTGATCGATTTTCAGTTCCGCCGTGTAACGCTCGGGCACCGTGACACGCAGTTTCAGCTTGAAGTCGATCACGAGTTTGAAGGCGTTCGTGACGGGCATCGAACGCACCATCTCGCCCTCGGCGAGCATGCGCTGCGCGACGGCGAACCGCAGCGGCGCGAAGCCGGGGCCGACGACCGACGCCCACGCTTCCCACCCGGCGGGTACTGGCACGGTCAGCTTGCAATCTCGCAGGCGTTGCTCCGCGAGTTCGAGCGTCGCCTTCCGCAATCGCGCCGCCGCCAGTATCGCCTTCGCCTCGGTCACCGCTTGCGTTCGCGTGGCTTCGGCCAATCGCATATCGGTTTCGGCTAAATCGTATTCATCCTTCGAAACGGCCCTATTTGCAAGTAAACCTTTCTTCACCTGAAAGCGTCGCTCGGCATCTTCGAGGCCGACCGCGGCGCGTTTCACGATCGGAATCCGCGATAAATCTGGCTCGCCAACCGGCAGTTCCGTTAGGTCGAGTTTCGCCAACTCGGCCGCAAATGCCTGCTTCGCCTCCGCGACTGACAGCACGTAGTCAGTCGTGTCGAGTTCGAGCAACACCGACCCCGGCACCGCAATGTCGCCAACATCCGCACGGATCGAAAGCACGCGACCTTCGACCTTCGGCGCGAGCGTCACTTCTTCAAAACCGTTGAGCGTACCGACCGCATCCACACTACGGCGAATCTCTCGAACCTGAACCGGCGCAGCTGTGACCGCGACGGCAGGCACGTCGACACTCGTTGCCGTTGCGCCGTCCTTTTTCGCGCAGCCAATCATTGCGATCGCGAACACTGCAAAATTCCCCGTCAATCGCTTCACGATGGCCTCGATTTCTTGCGGTTCGATTTGCGTTCCGCATCGGTCAGGATGCCGTGGAACAGTACGTCGAGCATCGCGTTCGCCTGGTGTGTGGGATCGGACACGCGGCCCGATAAATGGTTCGATAATACAGTGCCGTAAAGCAAGTCGCCGATCGCGGTGAGCAACTGTTCCGGTGGTACGTCGCGGACTCGTCCCATCGCGATCAGTTCCTTCAAAAACGCTTCATCGCGAGCTTGAAACGAACCTTTGGTCGCAAAATATCGCGGCGTATGCCGACCGCGAAACGCGACCCGTTCTTGGATGAATAACTCGGTCAATTCCGGGCGAGCGTGAAAGAATGAAAGGTAGACTTGGAACGCACGGCGTATCTTTTCGATGGGGTCGAGCGTGCGATTTTCGATGACCGCTTCCATCTCTGCTGAAAGCGAATCCAACCCGCGATCGACCGCCGATAGAAACAGTTCTTGCTTCGTGGGAAAGTACCGATAGATCGTGCCCTTGCCGACACCGAGAGAATCGGCCACGACCTGCACATCGGCATCGGCATAACCATCGGCAGCAAAGACTTTCGTCGCCGCATCGAGGATCTCTGTGTGTCGCCGCGCTTCCAACTCCGGATCTTTGGGTCGACCGACTTTCCGGTTTTGGGCACTCATCACACACTCGCAAATTAAATTACGGACTCGTCCGTCCGCATAATTGATAGCCGAGTGATAGGGTAAGTGTCAAGGGGGAAAGGGGATGCGAAGCGTGCATTCATGCGCACCGGTTCCACGGCATTCGTGCGAGGATCATGCCCATGCCGCAGGTGTCGCTGATTCCCGATACCTTTCCGGTGCGTAACGTGAGGCCAACAAACCGGTGGCTTGTTCGACGTGGATGGTTTGCACCAAAACCCCTTCCTCTCCATAAGGCAAATACGCTTGGCATTCGCCGGTAGGGGCGATGAGACTCGTTGCTGATTCTGCGAATCGCAATGCATAGTTGACACTGGCAAAATAGATCGTGTTTTCTCGACTACGCATCTTCATCGCTTGCTCGTAATACGGACCATCAGGTTCGCCCCAGTGCGTCAGGCTGACACCTTCGCGATTACTCCCCGTATGCTGAGGATGGAAGACGATACTGGCACCGCGAACAGCAGCCCAGCGAACCGTTTCGGGATAACGCCAACCTTCATGGCAGATCGACACGCCGAACTTCACGGTATTAATCTCGAAAATTTGCCGCGTGTCGCCGGGGATGTAAAACTGGTCTTCGGTCGGGTCGAGTTGATTCTTGGTTTGGACGCCTTGAAGTTGTCCTTGTGCATCGAAGACATAGGCCGCAATCTGCCGACCTGCCGGAGTGAGCCGTTCCATACCGAGTATCGTGGCGATCCCATATTTCCGCGACCAATCGGCCACGACTTGCATCACCCGGTCATGCTCAGGTTGTTTGAACGGAAATACCTCGAATTCCTGCCCCCGTAAACCGGGAAGGTATGCCTCTGGGAAACAGACGATCTCCGCGCCCCGGCCCGCCGCTTCGGAAACGAACTGCTCGATTTTTGCCAATCCCGCATCGAGACTGCAAGCAACCCGAGGCGAAGCCAAAGCAATAATCATCAATGACCTCCGGCGGTGAAGTTGCCTTCCGTAAAGTTCATATTTACTTCACGGTAATCTTACCGGAAATCGCAGCCCATCACCCGCTGCCGGGGTACTTCGCGATCAACACTTGGCGGATGGCGGGCTTGAGGATCGTGATCGAAGAGGCGTCGGGCCAGGTGATGGTGACGGAGTCGATGGTGGTGGTTGTGCCGAGGCCGAAGTGGGCGATCGGCTCCATTTGGCACATGTAGCCGCTGCCGCCGCAGATGACGCGGACTTGCGCACGGCCATTCGCGATCAGTTTCACCACCGCGCCGCGGGCAGGCGCACCGAAGCGTGTCAGCGGGCGCACCCGCACCCAGTGGTTGTCGTTTTCCGGGCCGCGGTACAGCGTCAGTGGTTTGGCGTCGCCGTGCGCGATCAGCAATTCGAGTCGTCCATCGCCGTCGAAATCCGCAATCGCGGCCCCGGTGCCGTGGTCGTCGTACTCGGTGGCCGCGCCGATGTCGGTGTGCATCCAGCCGTCGCGGGTCTGGCGGAACAGCCGATTCGGTTCGCCGAGGTTGTTGAAGAAAAGCTCCTCGTAGCCATCGTTGTCGAAATCGGCGGCAATCACCGTGCGAATCGCGGAGGGCAGCGCCATCGCGAGCGTCGCCGCATTTTTGAATGTGCCATCGGATTGGCGGAGCATCAATCGGTGCGGGCCGTCGGCGTTGCCGTAACAAATATCGAAGCGGCCATCGCCATCGGCATCGAGAACCGTGCTGCCGCGACCGTGCTCTTCGAAGTCCGCGAGACGATGCTCGACCGCCACTTCGAGGAACGTACCCATACCCGTGTTGCGGAAGAGGAAGTTCGGCCCCATCTCGTTCGCACAGAAAATATCGGGCCGCGACGACGCCAACGGGGCGACGAGTAAGCTGCGGCCAAGCGCGGTCAGGTTCACGCCGAGCGCCGGTGCCAAGTCGGTGATCGTGCCATCGGGTGCGAGTTCGTAAAGCCGTAGCGGACGGCCCGAGTTGGCCACGATGAAACTATAGCGCCCGTTGCCGCGCCGGTCGATTCCGCAAACTGAACGGCCCGTGCCGCCGTTGCGAACCGCCGCGTTTTCGCTGCGGGAAAAGAGATCGACCCACTCGCCATCGGGGAGTTGGTCGAACAGGCGATCCGTCCCGGCTTCCGCACTCAGCACATAGATTTCTTCGCGGCCATCGCCATCGAAGTCGGCGGCGACTACGCCGGTCGATTTGCGGTCGATGTCGGCGAGGAACGGCGGCGCAGTTTCGCGGAGTGCGTGACCGCTCCACTTCAACACGCGGTTGGCCACTCCGAACCCGGCGACGATAACCGAGGCGCGGCCATCGCCGTCGAGGTCCGCGACGGCGACACCGGCACAGACGCCGACGCGGTTCGAGGCTATCGATCCTGAGATGTCGATCAACATGAAATCACTCAGCCAATACTCACGCCTTGTTCCCCGGCGACGATCTCGCCGATCTTCCACGATTCGATCTTTTGCCCTTTCAATTGTGCCCGAATGCTCGCTTCGAAGCTCGGGGATACGACCATCACGAAGCCGACGCCCATGTTGAACACGCGATCCATTTCGGCATCGGCGATCGACCCGAGGCGTTGCATCCACGAGAACACCGGCGGCACCGGCCAACTTCCCCGCACGATGTTCGCACGTCGCCCGGGTGGCAGAATTCGCGCCAAATTGTCCGGCAAGCCGCCGCCCGTGATGTTCGCTAACCCGTGGATGACGCCCTGTTTTTTCACCGGATAATGCGACAAGATCGCCCGCACCGCCCGCACGTATAACCGCGTCGGCGTTAGCAGTTCCTCGCCGACGGTCTTGCCCAACTCGGGTACGTGCGAGTCGATGTTCAACCCAGCGGCTTCGAAAACGACCTTGCGAACGAGGCTATAACCGTTCGAGTGAATGCCGCTACTCGCCAGCCCGATGATCGCATCGCCGACTTCGACGCGACTGCCATCGATCACGCCGGATCGTTCGACGACACCGGTGCAGAAGCCCGCCATGTCGAAATCGCCGGGCTGGTAAAAATCGGGCAGAATCGCAGTTTCGCCGCCCACGAGTGCGCAATCCGATTCGAGGCAGGCATCGCTGATACCCTTCACGAGTTGCACCGTCATCACCGGTTCGTCGGCGTGCATCGCGATGTAATCGAGGAACGAAAGCGGTTCGGCCCCCGTGCAGATCAAGTCGTTCACCGACATCGCGACGAGGTCGATGCCGACCGTGTCGAATCGCTGCATCATCGCCGCGATCTTCAGCTTCGAGCCAACGCCATCGGTACACGTCACGATCACGGGGTGCTTATATTTCCGGCGAAAGAAGCCCGCCGTCGGGTCGAGATCGAACATGCTGGCAAAGCTGCCACCCTTGCCGCCCTTCGCTTGAAACGGTGGCCGAATGACCGATATGCCCCACGTGCGCGTGAGCAACGGCGCGATGCCGGCCATCGTCTCGGCATACTTTTCCAGGTCCAGCCCGGCCTTCTTGTAGTCCCACGGTTCCGGCATGTGCCCCACCTGCGTTCGGTTCGGTATCTCGTACGCTCATTAAACCGAAGCCATGTCGGCACTGACAGGGCAAAGGCACGGAATAGTCGCGAACGATTACGCCTCGGTCACGTCGGTTCCGCTAATGCGATATGTGCGGTGGCATGCGGGACAATCGGAGTTCATCACATCATCGGTGAAGCGGCAAACGAGTTGGCCGCAACGGCAGACGACGCCGACGGAACGGGCGGGGTTGCCGATGGCGAGGTGGAAATCGGGCACGCTCTTCGTGACGACGGAACCCATGCCGATCATCGCGAATCGGCCGATGCGGAGATCGTTGCCGATGATGCATCCCGCGCCGATCGTCGCGCCCTCGGCGACGAGTGTCGGCAGCGTATGTTCATCGGGTTCGGATGGGCGAAGGTGCTTCAAATCTGGCGTCGTCGCCCTCGGGTACCGATCGTTCGTGAAGATCGTTCCCGCGCTAATCATGACTCCATCTTCGATCGTGACCGCATTGCAGATGTACACGAAGCTGTTGATTTTTACGCGGTGGCCAATGCGTACTCCGTAAGCAATGTGCGTCTTCTCGCCGACGATGCA
>JANXNT010001003.1 GCA_025353985.1 Limnoglobus sp. | reverse complement strand
CGGCTGGAGTTCATCCAACTTCGCGCGGCGAACGGGCCGATAGCCGGGCAGGTTCATCGCCACGTCCCAATCGGGGACGACCTGCTTCACTTGCACGTCTTTACAGACGTCGATCAAGATCGGTCCTGGGCGGCCAGTCGTCGCGATGTGGAACGCTTCCTTCATGATTCGCGTCAGGTCTTCTGTACGCGTCACGAGGTAATGGTGCTTCGTGATGCCGCGGCAGATTTCCACCATCGGCGTTTCCTGAAACGCATCGTTACCCAGCGCGGTCGTGCTGACTTGCCCCGTGATGGCGATCATCGGGATCGAGTCCATCTTCGCGTCGGCAATGCACGTGACGAAGTTCGTCGCGCCGGGGCCGCTGGTGCTGAAGCAAACGCTCGGTTTGCCGGTGGTGCGCGAGTAGCCGTGCGCCATGAATCCGCCGCCCTGTTCGTGGCGCGGAAGGATTGTGCGGAGTTTGTCGGTCACTTTCGTGAAGGACTGGTGAATCGGCATCGACGCGCCGCCGGGATAGGCGAATACGACTTCGACACCGTGCCGAATGAGGCTTTGAACGAGGATGTCGGCCCCGCTCATTTTGGCCGCGGCAGACGGGATCGTGTTTCGTGTTTCGCCCATGATACGCACCTAAAAACGCCAGAGTATGTGACGCCGGAAGTCGCGACGCGACACCGGCCACCCGAACTTCAGGCAGACGAACGGCTCGCACGCTACCCATAATATACCAGCGAAAATAGCAGCGGAAAGATGCGAATTAATGCGAGTGTCCAAGACGACTATCAACGATCCAATCATAACTCACAACTACGGTGAAACGCAGTCCGTCTGAACATGTCCGATGGCTAGTTGGCATATTTCTTGCTCTGTGTATGGCGGAACATTAACACCCGAGGCGCGACCATGAGCACGATCACGTTAAAAGACGGCACGCAGATTTATTTCAAAGACTGGGGTGCCGGTTCCCCCGTCGTCTTCAGTCACGGTTGGCCGCTGAGTTCCGATGCGTGGGAATCGCAAATGATGTTCCTAGCCGAGCACGGCTATCGCTGCGTTGCGCACGATCGCCGTGGGCATGGCCGTTCTAGTCAGCCGTGGCACGGCAACGACATGGACACGTATGCCGATGACTTAGCCGAGTTGTTGAATTTCCTCGATCTAAAGGCCGTTACCCTCGTTGGCCACTCGACCGGGGGTGGCGAAGTCGCACGTTATATCGGTCGCTACGGCACGGGACGTATCGCAAAAGTAGTACTCTTAGGAGCGGTGACGCCATTAATGCTCAAGAGCGAGGCGAACCCGAATGGGGCACCGATCGAAATATTCGACGCGATTCGCGATGGCGTATGTGCGGACCGTGCGCAGTATTTCCAAGAGATGACTGAGCCATTTTACGGTGCGAATCGTCGCGCTGCGAAAGTCTCGCAAGGTGTTAAGGATGCATTTTTTATGCAGGCGATGATGGGTGGACTCAAGAACGAGTACGACTGCATTGCAGCCTTTTCCGAAACCGACTTCACCGA
>JANXNT010001001.1 GCA_025353985.1 Limnoglobus sp. | reverse complement strand
CGACACCGTCCTCGTCACGCAGGAAGGCCCCGACCCGATGACGCCCACCGAAGGCTGGCCTTTCAAGCGAATCCGCGTGAAAGGCAATGCTGTCGATGTCCCCGATCTGCTCGTGCGAGTTTAGCTAAACACGCCCTTTTCAAACGGGTCGAAGCTCGTCGTGAGTGGTGCGGTTTCGGAAGCAAATGGCCCGACGAGGATCGCTCGCCGTGGGTTGGCCCCGGTGGAAAGTACATCCGCCCCGACGCGGAGACCATCGGTGCTAGCGTCGGCACCCGCGGTGAAGGTGCCGCGTTTCGTTGGCACCGCCGATGTGCTGAGCGGCAAGCCATCGTACACGTTCACTTGTGGGCCGCCGCCTTTGCCGGGCGATGTCACTATGTTCTGCTGAAGCCCGCCTCGCAAGTCGGACATATCGACCGCCACGCCGCCACGGAAGTTCGGATCGTAAGCGAAGTAGTTCAACAGCGAAATATCGCGAACCGCATCGTACAAGTTCACACGTGGCCCACCGTTGAAGCCCGCACCGACCAGAATCTGTGCGTAACCGAGTTGTGCAGAATCGCCCGCATCGACGTACAAACCGCCACGGAACGTGTCTTCGAAAATCATCTTCTGACTGATGAGCGTACCGTCGGTACCGCTGAAGATTTTAATGATCGGCGCACCGCCGAAGCCGGGCACGGTGATGATGTCGTCCTGACCGTCGCCGTTGACATCGGCGACCGCAACGCGAACGCCGCCGGTGAATGTCGCTTCGAACGGATTGAGCGTAAAGCGAGCCGAACCATCGGCGTTGGTTACTGCCAAGGTTGGCGACTGACCGAAATCGATGCTCGACGCACGAATGCTCACGGGGGCCGTTCCCGCTACGACCGTCACGGCAGCGGCGGTCGATGTGCTCGTGGTACTTCCGGTGTTATCGGGAACGAATTGCGCGGTGACGGTTTGCGTGCTGACCGCCGCGAACGATGTCGTGAGTAACGCACGCCCTTCGAGCAACCGCGACGAACCCAATTCCACGCCATTCGCAAAGAACTTGACGGCACCCAATATGCCAGGATCGCCAGCGACCGACGCACTCAGAAGAACGGTGCGGCCGATGCCGGGGTTCAGTTTCGACACCGATAACGTTGTCACCGTTTCGCCGGGAGCGCGAACGGTGAGCCGCACGAGTTGCGTGTCGAAATTTCCGGCGGTATCGAGCGACGAACCGGATCGGATCGTCTGATCGCGAACGCCGACGAGCAGGTCGATAGTGCCGCTGAAGCCCGCAGCGGGTGTCAACGTTACGAGGCCCGTATTCTGATCGATGGCCGCCGTCACGTTCGTCGGTGCCGTAAACAAACTCGTCGCACTGCCGACCGCGTACGTCAGTTGGTCGCTATCGAGATCGGTACCGCGTGCCGTGAAAGTGACCGGCGTACCTGGGTTCGTGCGAACGTCGGCAATCTTGTTCAGGAACGCGCGATCGTTCACCGCGTCGGCCACGAGGTTCGTGCGGAATGTTGTGGCCGTCGGTGTGTTATCGCCATCGGTGGCCCCGATCGTAATGCCAGCATCACCGATGAACCCGGCCGCCGAGCTGACTTTGACCACGCCGTTTGCGGTATCGGTGAAGACCGTCGCTTTCGTGATCGTGACGGGGTTCACCGGTAGACTTTTTTCACCACCCGGCGAAACTTTTGTCGTGGTGTTGATGATCTTCTTGTAAGTCTCGAAGCCGCTCGTCAGCAAACCGACGATCGAGTGGTTGAAGTTCAGGCTCTGCGGGCGGGCGGCGAGTGCAAGGTCGGTGTCGCTGATGAAAAACTGCGAGTTGTTGTTGTCGTCTCCGGCGTTGGCCATCGCGACGATGCCATTGCTGGCAAAGGTGTATTGCGAGTTGAACTCATCGACGACATCGGGCTTGCTCGAGCCACCTTGTCCATCGCCATTTGGTGAACCGCCTTGGATCACGAACCCTGGCAACACGCGGTGGAACAGCTTGCCGTTGTAAAAGCCTTCGTTCGCGAGTTGGATGATCGTGCCGGTTGCGAGCGGTGCCACGTCTTCGAACAGGCGAATCGTTAGCGATCCGGTGAAGGCGGCACCCGTTGCATCGGTTCCCGATACATCGAGCTTAACGGATCGGCCACCCGCGACGACTTCCGTCGTAACCGAACTGTTATCCGATTTTGCGGTAATCGTCACTGGGCCGTTCGGCGTATTCGTTGCCGTAACGGGGATGAACAACGGCTTATTATTCGGCTGGTCCGTGTTCGCAATGCCCGCGAGGCTCACCGTCGGCACTTCACGGCCTTCGAGGACTTCCATCCGCAAGCGTGCCGCAGTGGATACACGGGGCAACGGCGACATCCAACGGCGGAAAGATCGGAACGGCATCGGTAACACCTCGGCGCAGGTTTGTGTCAGAGAAGGCATTCGAGGGAATCCCATCTATTAGACGATCCATCGGCTACACCGGTTGTTCGTCATCGTAGGAATTCCCCGTCTCCTCTAAAGTACCCGTTCCCGCACCCGCTTGACAAGCGGCGACCGATTCGTTTCGCCGTACTTACCTAGTTGTTCGCGTCGCTACAACCGGCAGAATTCTGGCTGGCGAGCGGGCCAAATGTAGTGCATGCGGCTCGCGTGCTAGTTTTTCAGCAC
>JANXNT010000960.1 GCA_025353985.1 Limnoglobus sp. | reverse complement strand
CCCCCCCCACCGTTGCGTAGCGTTTCCAGAATGACATGCGGAGTCTCCGAGGTGTGTGGCACGCGAACGATCGTTCGCGTGAGAACAGGTTATGCGGATTGTAGCGGATCGTCAAACGCAATCGGTAAAATTTACAACGGTTGTACCATGCACGAAGTAACCGCTTGATCTTGACCGCGCAATCGCAATCCCGTTACGCTTCGGGAGATTCGCGAGGCGTGGAGATTGAGCATGATGCAGGTAATGAAATCGACGGCGGCGTGGAAGTTCGTGCGAGCGATCAAACGCTCGGTTCTGAGCACCACTGGCGAAGTTTTGCCCGCGAACGAGTGCCGTGGGGAAGTGGTTTTGCTCAATCCGCCACCGTGCCTCGAAGCCGGTTCGCGTTGCCAATTGAATCTGAAAGTGCAAAACCGCTCGGGTGTGCAGTGGGTCGCGAAGGGCGATCATGCCGTTCGCTTGCGGTGCCGTTGGCTGACATTTCAAAACGAGCCATTCGACGCCGAACCGACATTTTCCACGCTGCCCCGCACCTTGTTCCCCGGCGAACCACAATCGCTGACACTGAAACTACCAACGCCTGATGTCGTGGGCGATTTCATTCTCGATATCGACTTCGTGCAGCGCGACGACACGCCATTTTCGGATGCTCATTCGGAATCGAAAGCGGTGCGATTACCCGTCCCCGTGATCGGGCCACGGACAACGGATATCGACTACCACGAAGTCTTTCGCACCGCGAATCTCGACGATAATCATTGGTGGGTCGTCGGTGCGTATCACTCGAAAGAGCAGTACGAACGATCCTCGCGCGAACGCCTGGAAATGCTCGTGAAGCAGGGGCTGACGCCGAACTCGCGGGTTCTCGATATCGGCTGCGGAACCGGGCAGATGGCGAGCGCGATGAAGGATTACCTGTCCGATACCGGCGCGTTTTTCGGCACCGATATCGGCAAGGAAGCGATCGAGTTCTGCCAGCGAACGTTTCGTCGCAAGAACTTCGCGTTCCGGCAAGGTGGCATGACGACGGTGCCATTCGATACGAGTGCGGTTGGGTGCGATTTCGCCATTTTCTTCAGCGTCTTCACGCACACATTCCTCGACGAGACCGCACTCTTAATGTCCGAAGCGCGACGGTTGCTGAAACCATCGGGCGTGATTATCGCGGACTTGATTACCTCGCCGTTGGTCGAACGTGCGGCGGGGCATCGTGGCGAAATGGTCGTGAACAAAGAACGATTCCTGGAACTGGCCGCGATGCTCGGTTATCGCGCGGAGATCATCGGCCAATGGCCGTGGAATCGCCACGCGGAACGCTTCATGTTCAAGTTGAGCCAACGCTAACCGACCGAAAACGAAACATTAACCGCAGAGGGCGCTGAGTACGCAAAGAATAAATTCCGTTTGTTCGTTCTGTGCGGAAATCATGGGTTTTTACTTCGCGTTCTCTGCGCACTCTACGGTTAAAATTCTGCATGAGGTCACTCGAAGTCGCCGCCGCCGATGGGGATTTGCTGCACGATGGGCGGCGCTTGATTGAAGAGTTCGCTAAACAGCGACACTTTCAGATCGTTCGGGATCTGCCCGAACCGAGTCGGATCGTAGACGCCGGGCAGCGTATACAACTGGCTATCGACCGCTTCGCCTTCGGGTGTTGTGCGTAGCCGGAGCTGCCACGTGACTTTGTAACTGGCGATGTTCTCTTCTTGCGGCACGATCACGTAAACGAGTTCGATGTGGGCATTTTTATCTTGCGGTGGCACCGCGAACGCAACGAGTTCGGTACCGATGTATGTGCCGAGCGTGTCGGCGAGATCGGTACGCGAAGCTGAGGTTCGCGATTGGGACATCATGTCCAAATCGGGCGGCGATTTTTCGATGACTGTGAGCGACAACACGGGCGAGCCCGCTTCGCGCAACCCTGTGAGAATTTCGACGAGGCGGGCTTTCACGGCTTCGTCTTTGACGTTCGTTTTCACGCGAAAGATCGGCGGTTCGTACAACGCGGCCAGTGCCAGTTTCGCTTCGTCGCGGTGCCGCGTGTTTCGGTCGTCGAGTAAGTAGGCACGCAGGCCCGGCGCGCCGCGAGTCTTGGCGTCGTTGAACGCAATCGTGTCTTGGATCGGACTCAGCATGGCCATCGATGCGAAGAAGATCGCGACGCCCGCAATCAGAATCGCGAAGTACGGCAGCAACCCGCTGGAAGCGCGATTCGTTTTC
>JANXNT010000933.1 GCA_025353985.1 Limnoglobus sp. | reverse complement strand
CGATCTCGGCATAATTCGCGATGATGCTCTCGGTATTAATGTCTACAGTCACGAGTTGGTCGAGGAGATCGCGCATCTTCTGAAGTTTTGGCGACGGCCACGCGAACTCGCGTCCGAGTTTTTCCATCTCTCCGCGGGTGACAACCGATATGAGGCATTCGTGGTAGAACGCTTTCAGATTGTAATCCCGCTGTATCTGCTTGCCCGATGCGTCGCCACGAACAAGGTGAACGAGAACACACGTATCGAGTAGCAATCGTGACGACATCGATCAGCTCATTCTCGAAAGAGCTTCTTCGATTTGCTCGTCCGTTTCGTCTCCAGGCCATTTGCCGAAGATGGCGTTGACGCCACCTTTCTCGTTTCGGGCATGGCTATCCTTGCCAACATGTTGCGCTGTGCGACCCTCGGGAATTTTACCGAAGAACTCATCGGCTTTCTTTCCGAGTTCCACCTTATCGGCGTCGATGCGTAACAGATTGCCGGACGGCCGGTAAATGGCTTTGCCGAACACAGAAACGGGCTTGTTCAGCAAACCTTGCAAGTTGCAGATGTCGTCCTCTTTCAGAATGCCCTGCGCTTCGTCGCCGTTTGGCATAATCAACGCAAAGCGCTGCGTACTGGCTCGAATCCTGTCGAGCGTGCCGTACACTTTTACGCGTTTCGGGCCGGGTGTTGTCTCGTAAAAAGACGTCACAGTCAGGATCGTCGAAGGATCGATGATCGCCTTCGTTCGGTGCGATTCGACTTCCATTGTTTCAAAAAGCGTTTCGCTAAACAGAGGACTCAGTTCGAGAAACTTCTTCAGTAGGGGTCGATCGAAACGATCGCTATCGCGATTTTTTGAACCGAAATCCGTCAACAGATCGGCGAGTAGCTCGAAGCCCGTATCGTTGGCATCGGGGCGGCTCGCCCAAATTTCCCCTTGTGCGTATTGCTGCGGGATCGCGTCTCCGAAAACCGGAGCTTCGAAGTAAAGATTCGTCTCGTCGTCGCCATCGTGACCGACGAAACGAAAGTCGAGTGCAGGCGCGAGCCAAGTCGGTTTCTTTCCGTGGCTACGGCCCCGAAAAGCCATATTCACAATGCGGGGAGCGAGATCGACAATCGCGTCGATCATACGACCAGTATGATGCGGGAGACGTTTGCCAAAATGTCGCCGACTCGTCAGTCGAACTTTGCGTGTGACCATCAGACGCCCCCTTCCTTAAAATCGCGTTGCCATTAAGTGGCTCATTTTATCAGTTTTTGAACCGCCGTCTGACATAACGACGAATCTGTGCCCGGCCTTTGGCAACGGGCGACGACTGGATCCGTGCCAGCAGCACGCTGGCCGGTTCGTCGCGGGGGTCTTGCGGAACGAGTTTCCCCTCGAACGCTTGCTTCAGATGCTCTGACGCAAACGCCCGGCACGCAGGAGATCTGTCTCAAGCTGTTGCACCACAACGGAAATTGTCAGTTCGGGCGTCATAAGCGACCATCCGTTTGCGCGACCAGACGCGGCCGAGTAAAACGAATCTCGGACCGACGCTCAAAGGGACTTGAAACGCCAGAAGCGACGGAACGCCATGAAAATCAGGCGTCCTGTCGCTTCTTGTCGTCAGCTGTCGCGTACTGCACAAACGATCAAGTGGGCGAGGCGGGACTTGAACCCGCACATTCTTGCGAATGGGGGATTTTAAGTCCCCTGCGTCTGCCATTCCGCCACTCACCCTGAATGGTGAATGATCGGAACTCAGCAGCCATTCGGCAAGGCACAACCGACGATCGCTGCGCGTTATGATCGGACCGAAACGCACACAACATACGATCCGATTCGACTTCCCATCTTGCCGCGATCCTACCCTGCCCAGCAAAATGAATGGGAAGGATGGGGGATTTATGAAGCGTACGATTGCGGGCCAACGGATCATTGTCACCGGGGCATCGGGCGGGATTGGCCGCGCGATTGCGGAAAATCTGGCGGCCCAGGGTGCGCGAGTGATACTCGCCGCACGGAATCTCGATCGCCTGAAGGAGTTGGAAACGAGCATTCGCGGCAACGGCGGCGAGGCGTTTGCGGTGCCTTGCGACGTCACGAAACCCGATGATCGCCAACGTCTTTTCGCGGCCACCGTGGAACATTGGGGCGGCCTCGATGGCCTCATCAACAACGCCGGTGTCTCGGCGTGGGGGCACTTTCAGACTTCGAATGAAGCACTCAACCGCACGATCTTCGAAGTGAATTTTTTCGCTCCCGTCGAACTGATGCGGTTGTGCATGCCCGAACTGACGAAGGGCGAACAGCCATTCGTGCTGAACGTGACATCGATGTGCGCTCGCCGCGGTATGCCCGCGTGGCCCGAATATTCGGCGAGTAAATTCGCGCTCATCGGCATGTGCGAAGCGCTTCGCGGCGAGCTCGTTCGCTTCGGCACCGACCTGATTACGATCGTGCCGGGCCTCACCAAAAGCGAACTCAACCAGCATCTGCTGCGCAGCGATGGCAAGTTCACAATTCCCTTCGAAACCGGTATGGAACCTGCATACGTCGCAGAGCGAATCGTCGAAGCGATCCGTGCCAACCGGCGCGAAGTCGTGCTCGGCGGCGAAGCGAAACGCCTGATTTTTTTCAACCGTTTCGTACCGAAACTAACGAACTGGCTGATCGCAAGACGGGTGAAAAAACTCTACCGCGACAGTGAATAAGGGAAACCTCATGCCGACGAAATCGCTATCGGATGCGGACTTCAAGGCGAAACTGCAACAGCTTCGCCAATCGGACAACCGCACAAACTGGTACTATTTCGCGCGCACTTACGTCTTTCTGGTGGCGGTCATCGTGCCGACGGTTTGGTTCTTTGAAGCGGTGCGGGTCGGCGAAATTGAATGGCCGTGGGCGATACTCGTGGGGTTGTTGTCGCTGATTCTTGTCGGCGTCGGGCAGCACCAACTGAGTGGACTCGCGCATGAGGGCGTGCATCATATTTTGTTCAAAAACCGTATTTTAAACGATCTGGCATCGGACATTCTCGCGATGTTTCCGGTGTTCGGCGCGACGCAACTCTATCGCTTGCAGCACCTCGCGCACCATCAGTTCGTCAACGATCCGGACCGCGATCCGGACGTTTCGCAACTGCAAACGAGCGGACACTGGTTGGACTTCCCCGTATCGAAGAGTGTGTTTTTGCGGACGCTCGTGAAGCAACTTTGGGTGCCGAACCTCGTGCGGTTCATGCGGATTCGCGCGAAGTATAACGCGACGGGAACCGACAAAAACCCGTACGTGAAAAAGGGTCAGACGCCCGCCAAAACCGCCGTGCGGATCGGCGTCACTTATATCGTTTCGCTCGTTGGCATCCTCGTCGGGCTTGCTCAGTACGGCGATGCGACGTGGCTCGTTGCCGTGCCGTTCGGCTTGTGGACGTGCATTTGCATCGTGTTCTGGCGGCTTCCGGCGAAGGCGTTCAACCAGAGCCGCCTACACCCCGTCGTGCCGCTACGCTACATGACGATGCTGCGGTTGGGCTACGTGACCAGCATCTTTACCGCCATCGCGAACATCACGTTCTACACAAACGCGCCGGCGTGGCTGTACTATTTCGTGCTGTGGATGCTGCCGATTTTCACGTCGTTCGCGTTCTTCATGATCTTGCGGCAAATCGTGCAACACGGCAACGCCGACCGCAGTTGGCTGACGAATACGCGAACGTTCCTCGTCGGGCATGCGATCAATTTTGCGGTGTTCCCGATGGGGCAAGAGTACCATTTGCCGCACCATATGTATGCGACCGTACCGCACTATCGGTTGAAGGAACTCCACGAAATCTT
>JANXNT010000894.1 GCA_025353985.1 Limnoglobus sp. | reverse complement strand
TCGTCGTCGGCATCGGCCTGAATTTGAATCAAACTGCCAGCGACTTTCAGAACGCAAACCTGCCCGATGCCACCTCGCTGTCACTCGAATCGGGCAGATCCATTTCGCGAGATGACGCAGTTGAATTGCTCCTCCAAAAACTCGACGCACGCTACGAACACGTCCGCGACAGCCACTGGCACAACCTCGAAACCAGCTGGGTTGATTGGGTCGCACTCACCGATCAATCGGTGATAGTCGAGCATACCGATGGTTCGACATCCGCCGGCCGAGTCGCAAATCTTAGTTTCAGCGGCATCGTGCTCGAATCGGAAACCGGCCACATCGAACGGATACAACCCGAGCGAATCCGGCAGATTCGCAAGCATATCTAGCGATTCGCAGGATGAATGCAGCGTCGATTATCCCGCAACGAATGCGAGCGAAACCGAGTTCAAACAGAAGCGTTGGCCGGTCGGTCGGGGGCCATCGGGGAAGACGTGCCCGAGGTGGCTATCGCAACGCGCACAGCGAATTTCGGTGCGAACCATGCCGTGGCTATCGTCGACGATACACGCGACGTGTTCGGTATCGTACGGGGCGAAGAAACTCGGCCAGCCAGTGCCCGATTCGAACTTGGCGTTCGAGCGAAACAACGGCAGATTGCACAACCGGCAATGGTACACGCCCACTTCTTTCTGCTTCAGCAACCCGCCGCAAAACGCAGGCTCGGTGCCTTGGTGCAACAGCACGCGACGCTCTTCAGGCGAAAGCCCCTTTGCCAGCAGCGAAATTTGCTCCACAGACGGACGAGTCAAATCGTGCCCACTCGCCGAGGTATGTGTTGCGCTCATCATTTCTCCCATTGTGGTGACTTGCGTGGAAACTACGGATAATCATAGTCGAAGGGTGATACCGCCCATCTCGATCACTCTCACTCGGTTTCCGCATGAACGAAGACACACCGGCGATCCTCGGCGGCCACGCGACATTCGCCAATGGCCCGCCACCCTGGCCACCCGAACGCCCCGCCGTGCGCGACGCACTGTTGGCGGCGTACGCCGATGGCGGCTGGGGGCAGTATCACGGCCCACGTGTGAATGACCTCGAAACCCGGTTAGCCGTGCGCTATGGCGTACCCCACGCGCTCACGTGCGCCAGTGGCACGCTGGCCGTGGAAACGGCACTCCGTGCGGTAGGCGTTGGCACCGGCGACGAAGTGATTATGGCGGCGTACGAATACGAATCGAACTTCCTGAGCATCATCGCGATTGGCGCGAAACCGGTACTCGTCGACATCAGCGAAACGAACGCGAACTTCGACCCGTCACAACTCGATGCCGCACGTTCGCCCGCAACGAAAGCCGTGCTCGTTTCGCACATTCACGGCGGGTTTGCACCGATCGATGATGTCGTAATTTGGGCGAAAAACGAGCGAATCGCGGTGATCGAAGATGCCGCACAATCGCCCGCTGCAAACGATACGGAGACGCCGAAAGCGATCGTGGCGGACATCCGCACGTTGAGCTTCGGCGGTTCGAAAATCCTGACGGCCGGGCGCGGCGGCGCGATATTGTTTCGGAATGTTAATGCGTTTCAGCGGGCGAAACTTTGGCTCAATCGTGGCGTGCAACAATGGGCCGCACTCAGCGAATTACAGGCCGCCGTGCTACTGCCGCAACTCGACACGTTAACGGCGGAAGTGACATTGCGACTGAGCGGAATGCAGGTGCTCGCAGCCGATATGCCGGGGCTGCGAATGTTGCCGGGCGATGGTTTGTACAAAATCGGCTTCTGGTTCGATACCGTCGCGTGCGGCCTTTCTCGCGATTTGTTCGTGAAGGCGATGCGTGCGGAGGGCGTGGCGTTCGATGCCGGTTTTAAGGCGCTGCACCGCAGTCGTGCGCCCTCGCGATTCCGTGCGATTGGCACGTTGCCGTGCGCCAGTCTCGCGCACGATGCTATCGTGATGTTGCATCATCCCATCATGCTCGGCGGCCGTCTGGCGGGGCAGCAGGTTGCCCGTGCGATTGCGAAAACGTACCGTAACGCAGAGCAAATTCGTGCTGAATTCCCGCCGCTTTCCTGAAAGGGCCACCCGATGCCGCGCCTTCTGACTGGTTTCGTGCTGTTCCTTCTGACAGCGATTTCGACACTCGCCGCCGATGCCCCCGCCGGTTCGTGGAAACTCACACTGCGCTCGGAACGCCAGCCGATCCTCGTGCTGATTTCCTTCGCGCAAGCCGATGGAAAATGGGTCGCTGATTACATCGATTCGACCGCGCAGTTCAACAAGGAACCGAAGTTCACCGATGTCAAAGTCGTCGATGACAACCTGAAGTTCACGCTGTTAATCGATGCGTCGTCGATCAGTTTCGATGGCATCGTTGCGAAAGATGGCAAGAAAATTACCGGCTCGTTGAATCAGGGTGCGGCACTTGAACTGACCGAATTGCGGCCGAGTACGTTGAAGAAAATCGATGGCTTCGAGTTGGTTCGCGAGACGCTGACGCAGACCGACGAACCCCAAGCCGTTTACGATGCGTCGCTGATCGTGCTGGCACAGGCGGCGGCGAAGAAACTCAAGCCGGACGAAGTTCGCGGTATGGTCGATCGCGTCATGAAACTCTCGGCGAACTACGGCCCGCGCTGGGAACGCGCGACGACGCTGAAGTTTGCGGGGTTGCTCGCTGATCAGGAGGGTTATGCGGAAATCGCTTTGGCACAAGCCCGAAAAGCCGAACGGATGCTGACCGACGACGATGAATCGATGGCCCGCATGGATGTGCTCAACGTGCTGGCTCGTTCGCTCACGAAGTCGAACAAGGCCGATGAAGCGAAGCCATACCTGGCACAAATCGCCAAACTCGAACTCCGCGACTATCAAGATTACGCGAAGAAAAACCCTTCGTACAAAATCGAAGAATTCAAAGGCCGCAAGGGCAAGAGCAACCGCGTCGCGCTCGTCGAACTGTTCTCGTCGGCGGAATTGCCCGCGTGTGCGGGGTTCGATCTCGCACGCGATGGCGTACTGCGGGCGTACAAACCGAGCGATGCGATCGCACTGACTTACCACATGAACCTCAAGGACGCGAACGATCCGCTTACGAACCCCGACACGGTATTCCGCGTGAACTTCTACGCGGCCAAAGTGAAGACGGGAACGCTCGCATTCGTCAACGGCAAGCCCGCCGTTCGCATTACCGACGACACCACAGCGGAGTCTGCGAAGGACATTTACTCCGCACTTCGCGAGAAGATCGACGAAGATCTCGAAAAGCCGACGGCCGTGAAACTGACGCTGACTGTCGCGGCCGATCCGAAAGGCTTCGTGGCGAAGGCGGCGATTGCCGACCTCGAAAAACCGAGCGAGCAAATGTTCCTTCGCTTCGCCGTGTTAGAGGACCGTGTGCGTTACTTCGGCGGCAACGGTATGCGTTACCACCAGCACATCGTGCGTTCGTTGCCAGGCGGCAAAGGCTTCGCGCTGACGAAAGCGACCGCCGAGCATTCGGTGACGATTAGCGCCACGGAGATTCGCGAGAAATTGACGAAATACCTCGAAGATTTCAGCAAAGAAAGCGATTTCCCACGGGCAGATCGCCCGCTGGAATTGAAGAACTTGAAGCTCGTCGCGTTCGTGCAAAACGATTCGACTGGCGAAGTGCTCGATGCGGCACAGGTCGATCTGGAAGCGAAAAAGGAGTGAGCCGAAACGGTGCGCACCGCAGTGCGCACCGCTTGAATTACTTGTCGTCTTTGTTGACCTTCTCGGTGTCCCGTTTGCCCGGTGGCGGGAACTTACCGTCAATCAGTTCCTTCAGAATCGGCGTGACGACTTCGGCGGGGAGTGCCCAGGTTTCGACGCGGCCCGCACGGGCGATGTTGATACCGAGAACCTTGCCATCGAGATCGACAAGCGGCCCGCCGCAATCGCTCGGCTTGATCACCATATCGTGCATAATCACCGATGGGAAACCGGTCCGCCGACCCGACAGCAAACTGCCCATCGCGTTCTGGAACGCCCCGCGATCGACTTCACTTCGGCTGCCGAGCTTCACGTTGAATTCTTTTTCTTCCTCGCCGCGAAGGACCGTCATTTTGATCGTGTCGCCGGGTTTGTACTCGTCGAGTAGCTTTTTCATCTCCTCGAATTTTTTGACTTTCTTACCCGCAATTTCGAGGATGATGTCGCCTTTGCTGAGCTTCGCACGGAAGGCCGATCCCTTCGGATCGACTTCGCCGATGACGACTTGTTCTTTGCCTTCGCTCGGCAAACCCGCGATGATGCCGAGGAAGCCTTTGTTGCCGTTCTCGACGAACGATTCTTCGCGGTAGAGTTTGCGAACGCCAGCGCTGATGATGCCGACGCCGACCGGTTCGGACTCGAAGCCGACGGCGGCGACCCAGTTGCCGACGGTGGCGTCTTTGCCCGGTGCGAACGCCGCAATCGTGGCCATGTCGGTGGCGTCGATTTTCAGTAACGCGAGGTCCGAAGGTTCGTGATAGCCGACGTAAACGGCATCGTACTCGGAGCCATCGCGGAGCCGAATGCTGATCGGCCCCTTGAGTTCGCTACCCTTTGTGAGGATGTAACCCTTCTTGTCGACGATCGTACCGAGGATCGTGTCTTTGTTGTTA
>JANXNT010000857.1 GCA_025353985.1 Limnoglobus sp. | reverse complement strand
GGTGAATTCCTCGACGGTCGACGCCCGCGCCGACCTCTACTCGCTCGGCTGCACCGCGTACTATTTGCTTGCGGGCCAAGCGCCGTTTCACGGTGGCAAGATTTCGCAAAAGCTTATTAACCACGCGATGAAAGACGCCACGCCACTGCACATCGTGAACAACGAGGTGCCGATGGAACTTGCGGCCGTCGTGCAGAAATTGATGGCGAAGAAGATCGAAGATCGCTACCGGAGCGCCCGCGAAGCGATGGATGCGCTGTCGCCGTGGGCACGGCTCGGGGCGTCGGTCCCGCTATCGGAAGACTTCCCCGAATCGAACGGGGGCATCAACGCGCCCGGCACCGGTGTGAGTTTCAACAGTTGGGGTGGCAACGGCCCCGTTACTGGTGGCTCGCGCTTGTTCCACAGTATGCAACCGAGCGGCTCGGCGGTGCAACTCGGCACGCAATCGGGAGCCTCGCAATCGCCATCGGGCGCGAACCAACCAACGGTCGCCAACGCTCTTCAGGAAACGCTACCCGGCCGCGCCGCACTGCCACCCGCCGCGGCCCCGAACCCCGTGTTCGCGATGCCACCGCTCGAGCCGAGTTGGTCCGACACCGAGCTAGTCGATGCCGCGACCGAGAAGAAGATGGCCGCAATGTTCGGCGTGAACCAACCGAAAGCGAACGCAAAAACCTCTGGGATGTTCCCCGCAATTCTCGCGCTGGGCGTGCTGGCAGTCATCGCCATCGGCAGCTACTTCCTCGTCGCCTCAAAAGACGCCGGAACCGCCACAACGAAGCCCACGCCCACGCGGAAGTAACTTAAATTAGCCGCGACGCGCACGCGCTCCGCTAAGAAGACTCCGCGTCGCGGCTAATTCTTTGTCGCGGTCGGAAATGAGACGTTGCCGGTCAGACAATCCATTCTTGTTAGCCCGAAGCGCTAGCGAGGGAGGACATTCAAACGGCTGCGATCGCGGGTCGTGGTGAGTCTTAGAAGCACGAAGGTTCCAGTGCCAGGAATGTCGGTTTTGCGTCGCGTCTCGCAGACTCGCCACGACTCCCTCGCTAGCGCGTCGGGCTAACAAAACGTATCCAATCACTCCGCGTCGCGCCTACCCCTTGACCCAGGGGTGGAGTTGTTGCCACCAGACCCAAGCTTTTGCGAAGAGGCCGGCGTCGGCGGCGAGCCGGGCGACGGCTTTTTTATACCAGCGGGGGAGGCCGGGGGGTACGTCGGTGGCGGCACAGGTGTCGGCCGCGATCTTGATCCGCTCTTTCGCTTCGTTGAACGCGGCTTTATTGCCTTCGGTACCGGCACTTTGCACCATTACTAGCGAATCGGCGATCACCATCACGAGCCGGGTGCCATCGGGCAGGCCGATAGAATCGATCGCGAGCAACAGTTGCTGCGCATCGTAGGTGCGGCCTTCCATTGCGGCGACGAGCGCGAGCCAGCTGCGGAATTCGGCGAGCGTGGCGGGCGGGCCGTACATCGCGAGTGCGGCCTGTGCGACATCGTTCGCTTCCGCATCGCGGTCTTGCACCCGCAGCGAATTCATTAGCGAAATCAACATCCACGGCTCAATGTTCGAGCGGGCTTTCCAGTCCGAAAGCCATGTGGCCGCGAGTGCGTGCGACTTGGCGTCGTTGAGAATCACGCCGGCTTTGGCCCACGAGAGATCGTGGATGCGCAGTTCGTCGGCGTACTGGTGGATCGTCGTTGTGGCGATATCCATGTGGCCTTTGGCGACGGTGCCGGTGGCGAATTCCAGCGTGGCCGCGCGACCGGCGGCGGGCAGCCGTTCGTACAGCGATGGCAGCAATTCGAGAATCAACCCGCCGAGGTCCGCTTGCATCAGTCGTTCGGCCCAAACGGTTGCCGAGGCCGTTGTCACTTCGCTGCTGTTTACCGTTTTGAAGAGGATATCTTCGACTTCGGTCGTCCAGCCTTGGCGGTCGAAACTGGTGGTGGCATCGCGCAACACACCGGCGGAGACTTCGGCATCGATCGCCAGCGAACGCAGCCGTTGTTGCGCCAACGGCAAGTCGCCTTGTTGTGCCGCGACTTGCGTGGCCCGCAGCCGAACGAGCGGGCTATCGGTGTGGTCTTGCAACCGCGACAGCGTCTCGGCGGCGGCGGTCGCGTCGCCGACTTCGAGTTGCTCCGCGACGAGGTGCAACCCCGCGACATCGAACGTCGGGTCCAGGTCGAACGCCTTTTGGAAATCCTCTTTCGCGCCGCTGCGGTCGCCGAGTGTCCGCTTCGCTTCGCCGCGGTAGCCGTATGCCACGGGGTCTTTCGGCGACAGTTTCACCATGCGATCGGCGGCTTCGAGGCATTCGCGGAACCGCTTCTCGACGTCGTACCACTGCGCCAAATTTCGCCAGCCCCAGAGGTATTCCGGGTCGATGGCGACGACTTGCTTCATAATGACGATGGCTTGCGGCAGATTCCCGCGCTTCGCCTCGACCCATGCCGCACGGCCCCGAAGGGTGATCGGTAACGGCTCGGCGATTATGGCGGGGTGGCACGTCGCGAACGCTTCGTCGAACTGGCCGACGAGACTCAGCAGTTCGGCCTTGCGGTCGTAGCCGGCGGGGAACTGCGGGTGTACGCGGATGGCGGCATCGGTTGCGGAAATGCGTTCGTCGAACGACGCCGATTCGCCCTGTTCAGTGTCGAGCCAATAGAGCGGTGCCCACGGGTTGAATGTGCCGCCCGATTGCCAGGCATCTTTAAGGACGGTGGCGGCGCGGTCGCTCCAACCCGCCGATTGCAGTTCGCTAAGCACCAATTGCAGCGCCAACGGCGAGCCGTTCATCGGGGCTTCCGCCAACTCGGCGAGCGTGCGGAGTGCGGCCTCGGCATCGTTGGTGCGGCACGCGAACTGGACTTGTTTCACAAGCACTTCTGGACCGCCCGCATGTTCTTGCAGCACGGCCAACGCCGATTGCGCCTCGCGGTTTTCGCCGTCTTCGAGGCAGGCATCGAAAAGGATCGCCGCCGCCGGTGCGTACTGTGCGGCTATCCGAAGCGCGTCGCGCAGGTCGGCTTTTCCGCCGGAGCGGTCGCCGGTTTTTAGCTTCGCTTCGCCGCGCATCGTCAGCGTCAGCGGGTGATCGGGCTTGAGTCGCACGAGTTCGGATGCGGCTTCGAGGAAACCTTCGACGCGGCCGGTTTCGTTGTACCATTCGGCGAGTTGCTGCCAGCCCCAGAAGTACTCGGGTTCGACGGAAACGAGCGTCTGCATCGGCGGGATTGCGGCGGCGTAATTGCCGCGCTTCGCCTCGACCCATGCCGCACGGCCCTGGAGAACGAGCGGCTGTTCGGTGATGAGTTCCGCCGGCCGCGCCGCTTCCAACGCCTCGGTGTAACGACCGAGTTCGGCGAGCCGTTCGGCTTTCTGATCGTGCGCTTCGATGTTCCGCGGATCGAGCCGGATGACGGTATCGAGCGCGGCGAGCGCTTCCGTACCTTGCTCGTTTTCGTGCAATAATCGTGCGAGTTTCAGCCAGCCACGCGGGTCGCCGGGGCGGGTGCGCGTCAGTTCGCGCGCTAATGTCAGCACCTCGTCGGGGCGTTCGAGGCGGTCCGACCAGTGCATGACCATGCGCCATGCCGGGTCGAATCCGGGGTCGAGCCGCACGGCGGTTTGCGCGCGGAATAGCGCGTCTTCGGAACGCCCCGCCGCCCACAACCGGTCCGCCAGCGCGGCCGTCGTCGTCGGCTCTTGCGGGGATCGCGCGACCGCACGTTCCAGCACCGTCACCGCTTCGTCGTCTTGATCGTCTTCGGAAAGTGCATCGGCCAATTCGTGCGAAGCAGGCGACCACGCGGGGGCCGCCGACACCGCCGAGCGAAGTGCCTCGATGCGTTCTTCGTTGCGTTCCATCGCACCGCGCACGCGGGCCAAGTCGGACCACAATTGCGCTAACAACGGGAACCGTTCCGTCGCTTCTTCGGCGAGGCTATGCGCTTCGTCGAGGCGGTGCATTAATCCGAGTTGCTGAATCATCAACGACCACGCCTGCCACAAGTCCGGGCGTTCATCGAGTACGCGATCGAGTTCGGTGTAAAGCTCGTCGAGCAGGCGACCGTGCCCATCGTCATCGTCGGCAGCTAACGACAGCGTTTGATCGCGATACGCCACGAGACCATCGCCGGCGTGCGGTTGCGAATGCAGTTGTTCGACGATGAAGCGCACCGCCTTGCGCCGTTCTTTTTTGCTACGGCACAGGCGAATCCACTCGCCGACTGCGAGTTCGTGATCGACGTTCGAACGCAGTGCCTTGCGGTAGGTCTCGAGCGCATCGTCGATGCGATCCGCCCGCCGATGCACATGTGCCAACACCGCGAAGTGCGAGGGGTGCGTCGGCTCGGTGTCGGCGGCTAACTGCAACTGTTCGAGCGCTTCCGTATCGCGGCGTTGATCGGCGAGAACGAGCGCCAACTGACGCCGTGCCCACGCATCGTGCGGGCATAGTGTGATCGTTTCGCGGATCACGTGAATCGCGGTCTCGTCGGCTTTCGGCGAATCGAACTCGGCCCGCAACCGCAACACGGGGTATGTAAACGGGTAGCGATTCACCAGCGCCCCGAGGTACGCGCGCGCGGCCATCTGGCCATCGGTATCGGCGAGGATTGCCACGACGATGCGATGGCCTTCGACCCAGTTCGGATCGAGCGACAACGCCGACTGCAAGTGGTCGAGCGCGGCTGCGAGGTCCGGCTTCATCCGTGCGATGCGTGCTGATGTCCGGTGCCAGACTTGCGGCGAAGTGTCTGCACGAGCCGCTTCGCGTTCCGCATCGGATTCTTCGAAACGGCCAAACTGCGCGAACATCTCCGCACGGAACAATCGCAGTTCCGCGAGTGCCGCCGCCTTCTCGCCGTTCGTTTGTAGTTTCTCGATGGCCCGCGACAACGCCGAAAATGCCTGTTCCGGTTCGTCGCGATCCCACAGCGCGCCGAACAACGCCCGCACCGCCGGCGGGAACGGCACGTCGGCCCGCGTCGCCTTTCGCTGGAACATCCGCAACGCTTCGGGCGATTGATCCAGCACCTTCGCGGCACGGAAGTACGCTTCCGCAAACTGCTCTTCGCGGTCGTCGAGACAACTCGCGAAACGGTACAGATCGACGCCTTCGGTGAAGTGCTGTTCCTCCCAGCGTTGCGATGCCAGCAGAAAGTACCCCGCTGCCGCTTGGGGGCGACCGCGAATCGATTTCCGCAGCAAGTAGTCCGCTTCGAATTGCGCCCGCGGGTCGGCGAGGAGCATTTGCGCCAACGATTGCACGATCAGCGGGTCGGGGTCCGGCAACGAGGCCGCCGCACGCAGCACGGCATAACGTTCGGGGATGCGACCGAGTTCCCGCAACACCGCCGCCTTCGACAGCGCGAACGTCGGGTCGGCGGGGAAATCGACGATCAGATCGTCGAGCGCATCGAGCAACAACACGGGGTGCGCGGTGCCACGTGCCCAGATGATCGCCGCCAGTTTCGCCCAACGGGTGCCAGGTTGCACCGCAATCAGGGCATCGCAGGCGATCTTCGCATCGGTGTATTTGCCGTCGGCCAGCAGTAATTGCAAGCGGTCGAGTTCGTCGTAACGGTCGTCATCGGGCAGCACGATTCCGCTGAGTTTCAGCACTTCCGCTTGCGGCACCGCCACAAGACAGCGCGGCCCCGACGAGGCATACCGCTTCTGCAAAACCGCAATCGGAGCCTCCACGGGGCGGCGTTCGTGGCCATCGCACAGATACAGGCTCTGGCGTGTCGCATCGTAGCCGATCCCCAGCCGCGATTGACTGACGCCGACTTCTACGAGCGTAATGAGGAACGGCAGCCCGGCATCGAGTAGAGCAAACGCCGACTCCGCCGACAGCGTGAATTCGCGAGTGATCCAGCCCGAATCGGTCAGCCGTTTGCGCTCCGCGAAGTCGGGGATGCCATCGTGCGGGTGTGCGCCATCGGCGATCGTTTCGGATGCGGGCCGGTTCCAGAATCGCGACAACAACGCACACATCGAAGGCGATTCGATACCGTCCGCGTACCACAAATCGAGCGGTAACTGAACCCGCGTCGGTTGCATCGGCGCGTGTGCCAGCCGTTCCGCGAAGCCGGTGTAAAACTCCTCGCCGACGTTCCGTGCGGCGGTTGCCGCCACATCGCGTTCACCGAGCGCATACGCGACATCGGCACGCCGCGCCGACAGCCACTTCTTACCATCGGGTTCGATGAGCGGGGACAGTTCCTCGTAGCGGTTCAGGCTCAAACGGGCCGCTTCGTACTGTTTTTGTTCGAGTTGCAGCGCCGCAAGGTGGGCCGCAACGATGCCGCTTTCGAGGTGCGTACTCGCCTCGGTGAGGAACTCGACGGCATCGACATCTTTGCCGGTCTTCTGCAAAATATGCGCGACGGCCTGCACGGCGGGGCG
>JANXNT010000843.1 GCA_025353985.1 Limnoglobus sp. | reverse complement strand
CCGATCGGCGTGACGAGGTCGACGATTCGCATCGACATATCGTCGGGTGATTCGAGGACGATCCGCTTGTTCGGGTGCAACGGCGTCAGGTCTTCGAAGCTCGTGACGGACGCGGTTTCTTCGCCGGTCTTGCCGTTGACGAGTTCGATTTGCATCAGCGCGAAGTTGTCTTGGTTCTCGATCGGGAGCCGAATTGGCCCTTCGACGAGGTACCCGGTTCGCAGGCTCATGCGGCGAATCTGCGAGGGCGAAACGTAGATGTCTTCGGGCGACGACAGGTAGTTGTGTGCGGCACTTCGCAGGAAGCCGTAGCCGTCGGGCAGGACTTCGAGCGTGCCGGAACCGCGTACGGTTTCACCGCGTTCGATTTGCTTGCGGACGATGCCGACGATGAGTTGGGCGCGATTCATGCCGGTGTGTTCGCGAATGCCTTCGCTCTCGGCGAGGGCGAACAATTTCGGCATCGGCATTCGGTACAGATCGTCGAGTTTGGCAGCGGGACCGGTGCCCCGCACGCCGCCGCGATCCCCACCACCACCGCGATCCGAACGTGGGTCCGATCCGGATCGTGAATCGCCGCGGTGTTCGCGTTGGTCGGGTCGTTGCTCGCGCTGATCGCGCGGTTCCGTACGCGGTTCGCTACGTTGTTCGCGATGCTCGGGATTATGGCCGACGACGGGCCGGATCGGCGCGACCGAGGGGCGATCGTTGACGGGCGGTTGCGCCATTCGTGTGGGTGGTTGTCGGAGCGGCAGCACCACGATTGGCGGTGGAACGTGTACCGGCGCAGCGGCGACTTCCACAGGTGCCGGCAACGGCGCGGGTGGCGGTGGTGGAACGGGCGCAGGGGCCGGTGGCGGTACCGTTGCGACGATCGCAACAGGCTCCGGCGCGACGGCAACGGGGTCCGTTTCGGCTTCTATCGGTGGCGCAATTGGTGCGGCAGATTCGGCGGTTTTCCGCAGCACGCGCTTGCGGACGGGGGGTCGTGGCGACCCTTCGACGCTTTTGGCGTCGGACATATCAGAATCCTCGAAGTGGCTGAAAACAAGAGTCGGTTTCGTGGTTCACCCAAGCGGACACACGTCCGGGGTATTAGCAATCTGCGTCACTTTGACACGTGTCGATTGCGAACGGGAAGACCACAGCAATGCTGGGGTCGGCGAACGGGCCATCCGTTGCCCCGAGAGAGAAAAAACGAGAGTCACACGCGATCGTTACTTATCGGTTTCGCACATTCCCAGTGATACGTCGAGGGGAATCGTTCGTGCAGTTACTGCGTCGCCAACGCGACAGGTGTGTAAAAATTTCGCTAACGATGATTCATTCACACTTGGATTGTTGCGGCATCAGCAAGAGTTCGGGCTGGGTAGTTTGGCAACAACCGTACGAACTGATCTCAAATCACTTCGTCGTATCTTCGCCGGTAACGTGCATCGCTAATTACACTTTAGGCGACCGACCGCATATGTCAACAGCATTTTCGCGAGAGCCTCGCGTTCCGCCGTTTTGCCGTGCCGTCAGAATTGTGACTCGCGTCGATCCTGGGAGGTAAAAATTCGCGAATGCAGTATCCTAAACTATACTTCGCCTCTCTTATTACCTGTGATGCCCATGTACGCTTGGCTCCGCAACGTGATTCGCGCGATCTCGACGCTGGCGTCGGGAATGTACGTAACGCTCTGGTACTTTGTGCAGACGTATCGCCGCCGGACGTTCACTTCGCACTTCGCATACCCCGAAAACCCGATCCCGATTCGGCCACGCTATCGCGGCTTCCACCGCTTCGACCTCACCGCGTGCATCGGGTGCGACAAGTGCGCCCGGGCCTGCCCCGTCGACTGTATTTACATCGAGAAGGAAAAGGCCGTCGCACCCGCAAAAGGCTTCATTGTCACCGGTTTTGCCATCGATTACACGAAGTGCATGTTCTGTTCGCTGTGCGTCGACCCGTGCCCCGCCGACTGTTTGTACATGGGTTCCAACCACGACATTAGCTGTTACACCCGCGACGGCTGCATCGTGGACTTCGCGAAATTGCCGCTGACGGTGGCATGGGGCCAAGATACGCTCAACCCGACCGCGATTCACGAATCGAAGAAGGTGAGCCTACCCGTTTGGACGAAATCCGGCAGTAGCACTAACAAAACGTGAAATTTATGACCGCACTCGTCGTAACGCTGATCGTGTTTGTGGTCGTGGGGGCGGTGTTCCTCGCGGCAAATCTATTGCTCGGAAAGCTCGTGCGGCCGAACCGCCCCTCGCCGGAAAAGGGCGAAGTGTACGAGTGCGGCGAGGTGCCGATCGGCTCCGCGTGGATTCAGTTCGACTTGCGGTTTTACGTCGTGGCGCTGCTGTTCGTGATCTTCGATGTCGAGTTGGCATTCTTCTTCCCGTGGGCGGTCGTGTTCGGCTCCGCCAATCAGCTTTCGCAAGACATCCCCACGGAAAAACGACTGGAAATCGCCCAACAGTTCGGGAACGCCACGCCACCG
>JANXNT010000831.1 GCA_025353985.1 Limnoglobus sp. | reverse complement strand
GGATCTTCAGCCCGAATTTCGTGTCATCCACTTTCAGTACGCGAACGTGCATTTGCGCGGTGACAGGCTTGCCGAAGCAATCTTGCGTCTCGAGGATCACGCGGTAAATACCGGCGGGCAGTTTGACCGCCAGTGTCTGTTTGCCGTCCTTTTCGGTCTGGAAATCGAGGCTTTTCGCGAGTTCGCCGAGCGCCCACGTTCGCGAATCGTTCGAATCGGGGCGCGGTGGAATGACCTTGCCTGCGACACGGCCACGGCCGCGCGGTTGCGGCATCGTTTGGCCGAACAAGTCCGGGCGCTGCACCGTTTCGGGTGCCTTCAGGTTGTAGATTTTCACGATGCCCTTCGCGGCCTGTCCTTCGCCATCGAGCGTCGTCGTCGTCAGTTTGAACGCGATATCCGCATCGACCGTCTGCCATTCCTCAGCACCGATTGTGGCTTGCAGCGCGGTGTACCCGACCGTCACAGATTGGCTTGCGGAGCGCGTTTCGCCGGTCGTGTCGGTCACGTCGGCATTGACGGTGTAGTGGAAACTCGGCTCGTCCTTTTCGGGCACGCTCAGGTCGGGCTTCGCGGTGAATGTCACCGTGAAGGTGCCATCGGTTTCGGTCGTTGCGGTGCCGTGCGAAATCTCTTGCGATGCACCGCGATTCGGCGGCATCCGCCACCAGTAGCTATCGTAAAACCACGATGGCCAACGGACTTCGCGCGTCACACGGTAGCGCACCTTCGCGCCGTTGATCGCCGACCCGGTGTACCCCGTTGCCTTGCCGACAACTTTGACTTCACCTTTGAGTTTCGCTGCCTCTTTCGGTGCCTCGATGGCCACCTGAAACTTCGGCCGTTTGTATTCTTCGACAGTCACTTGCACCGCACCAATTCCATTGCCTTGCACGATAATTTGCATCGCCCCCATAAGGCGGTCCCGCGGCGCGGTGAAACTCCCGCTGAACGAACCGAAGTCGTTCGACTTCACGGCTTGTTTCGCGATTTCTTTGCCGTTCGGATCGTTGAATACCACCGTCAGTGCCTGGTTCGGCACGCTCCGGTAGTCGTCGTTCTTCGTGTCGGCGCTGAGGCAGATGCCCTTGTACTGAATCGTCTGGCCGGGCCGATACAGCGAGCGATCCGTGAACAACACTGACTGCACTTGGGATCCGAAGTTCTCCGGTTGCTTGTAGACCGCATGTTCGTTTTGGCTCGAAAGCTCGTGGCCTTCGTGGCTGGCCAGAATGAAGAAATTGCGGTTCGCCTCGCCGGTAATCGTGAACAACCCGTTCGCATCGGTCGCGACCGTTTTGTCTTCGTTGACGCCGCCGATCTGGTTGTTGCGGACCCACGTGCGGACCTTCGTGTTCGGGATCGGGTCGCCCGTTTTCGCATTCAAAACGAAGCCCTCGAACCGCCCCGAACCGTACGATTGTCGGCAAACCACGGCCAAGTCGCTCACCCAGATATCGGTGAACGCCAGCTGATTGTTCGCATCGCCGAAGTCGGCCTTCATGCTGGAAACGATGAAGTAGAAGCCGGGCTTCAACCCCTTCGGTGCGGGGACATCGTGGCTGCGTTCGTGATAGTCCGCCGTCTCGAGCAGGTCCGCCGACCATTCGAGTTCGGCCTTGCGAGTCGCCAAATCCTCGCGATCGACGTTGTTCATTTGCTCCGGTCGGTAGCGATCCTTCGTCAATCGCGCGACCCAATCGACTTTAACTGCACGAAAGTACACCTTGTTGAAATTCTTATACTGCACTCGCAACACCGGCAGTGGATCGGTCCAGACGCGCTCCGTCAGAACTTGCAGGCTGGCCGCTTCGATTTGTTGAATGAGATTGTGGCAGAGTTTACCGCCGTTGCTCTTCGGGAAGGCGTTCTTGCCCTGGATCGCGATCTTGCGGGCTTCGACAAGATCGTTCTCGCCCTGCACCACGACCGCAAGCCGGTGTCGCGCCATCGCCGACAGTTCGTGATCGGCCCACTTATCCGCGAACGCTTTCAACGCTGTTTTGTAACGCGGCGTTTTCTCTTCGCCGACCGCAAACCCATTCGCGAATTGCAACCGCGACAAATCCGCATCGAGGTACGCGGTCTTGTCCGCATCGTCTTTGTGGAACGCGAGCAAGTTTTGATACAGCTTGAAAGCCTTGAGCTTCGCCGATTCCGCATCGGTCGTGGCCGGTTGCCATTTCAGAAACTCCTCCGCCGTGGCGAGCGCGGGGCCGCCGGCATCGATCTCGAATGCATCTTCGGCCTTCGCGCCCGCTTGTTCGCCCGCGCTATAAAACGCGAGCGCATCGAACGCGAGGAAGTCGAACAGCGTCGGTCGATACGCATCGGGCATACTGCCTTTTTCGAGCAGCGCATCGTACGTGCCAATCGGGATCGCCTTGAGTTCCTTCTCGAACGAGAGTGCTTTCGTGTAATGCAGATCGATTTCCGCAAACAATCGCGGCAAGTCCCACGTCGTGAAGTCGTTCGTCGGCGCGACGGCGGTGGCGGTGCGCTGGTTGAACCGCCAGCGATTCTGTTGGAAATAGTGCCAATACCAGTGCGCCAACACCGATTCCATAACGGGCACCATCTCCTTGGGTGCCTTCGCGATTTCCGCCTTCATGCGGGTGACGCGCTCTTCGGGCTTGTTGCCCTCGATCGTTCCTTCGAGCGCGATCCGCTTGGCAATCGCCTTGATCGCCTCGGGGTACGCCTTTTCCTTGAGTGCCGCTTCGACGATCGGCCCGAGTTCCTGGATCGCCGTCTTCGGCAAACCCTTGTTAACGGCATCGTCGACTTTTTTCCACATGTCAGACCTCGGCGACGGCGTCGGGGGATCGTTGGCGGCCAACAGCACCGCCACACCGAGGATGGCGAGCAGGCCAGTGATGCCCAATATCGTGGGCCGGGAGAAACGATTCATCCGGGAATCCTCTGCAAGAGAACCGCAACAGGGCGGCAATGCTTTTATAGACGATTCCCAGCACGCCAGCGCACCGAGGGGACCGATGGCGTTACACCGGAGTTACACGACGAGTTCCTCGTTTAGCCGCGTCGCGGAGTCCTCGGAGCGAAGCGCGGGCGGAGTCCTCGGAGCGAAGCGCGGGCGCGATGTGTCGGATAGCATTGCGATTTCACGGTGGGTTCGCGCCCCGCGCTTCGCTACGCAAAGCCTACGCGGCGCGGCTAAACGAAGATCGCGAATCGGACATCGTGCCAGCCCGCTGCGCAAGCAAGGGGAACCCACAAAAATGCACATCCTCACAAAATGACATCCCTCGCTAACGGGATGGGACAAACCCACGCGAAACTTCACATTGATTCTCGACTGTGGAAGTCCAACCCCCTTGCTTGCGCTGCGGGCTGGCAGGATTGTCAATCGATCGTCACGATTTCGCCGCCGGCTTTCGTGATTAATGCCCGCATGTTTTCGACGGTAATCGACTTCTTCAGCGATCGCACCGAGCCGTCGGCGAAGCCGATGTTCGTCCGTCCGCCGATGTACAACAACAAATCGCGCGGGTCTTTCTTTGGGTCGAATTCCATGTCGTCGGGCTTCATCCACGGCACCGCCGTCTTTGCGGTTCCGAACATGATCGTGTTCGACGAGCCATCGTTAATCTCGGCGAACTTCACGCCTTTTACCAGATCGAACATTGCTCCATTGCCGCGAAATACCTGCATGTGCGTGTTCTTATCGCCGGGCTTCGTGGTGCCGACCACTGCGAACACACTTGGCATCGGGTGGTCGTCGAACACTTTCTTGTTGTGAACGCTATCCCACGGCTCGTCGAGTTTAATCATTTGATACAACGCGCCCTGTTCAACGTACGGCAGCATATGCACGCGCCACGATAGCAATGGTTTGCCCTTTTTGCCGAGGATCGCAGACGATGGCAGCACACCGTTCACGCTCTCGTAGTTGTGCATTGCGAGGCCGATTTGCTTCATGTTGTTGATCGTTCGGGCATTGGCGGGGCCAGCGACCATCGCGCCGGTGAATTGCGCGACGAGTGGCTCGATATCCAGACCCGAACGCATCGCCAGCGTGGCGGAGGCTTCTTTGTCGTTGCTCTGGATTTTCGCGGAACGCAGCACCACTTGCGCCTCTTTGATGAGCGCGACCCACTTCAACTGCGTTTCTTCTTTCGTGTTGTCGTACTCCGCAACCATCCCACTGAGTCCGGTTTGCAGGAGCGTGCGGACGACTCCCATCGACTTCTCAGCTTCGATGCACTTCACCTTCGTGGGGCATCTCGCAAAGATATTCAGCACGAGTTCGTCGCCAATATCGAGCTTGCCAACGATCCCGTCAGCGAACAACAGTGGCTTAAACGGCTCGTATCCGGCGGGACCGTTTTCCGCACGAAGTATGTCGGGGAAATTGGCCACGTTCAAACCGAATGTGCCATGTTGGCCCGATCCTGCGAGTGCAATCGCGTCCGAGATAGGCCCCTTCGCCCCTGCGGGTTGCGGTTTTGCCATCTCGAACGATTTCGGCCCGAGTATGACGAGCCGATTCGGGTCGTCCATAATCCACCGCATATTGTCGGGTCGCCCTTGGTTGAGTTCGTAGATCGCCGGCTGGATTTCCTGGAACCTCTTCGCGTCGAGCTGCAAAAGTAGGCGGGCTGCAGAAGCGACTTTTTTCGGATCGTACGGTTTGTTGAACGTGAACGCGGCCACGTATGTCTGTTGTTCGCCGTTGTCTTTGATCTTCGGAAAGAAGATCGTGAAGGTCTGCACAGTTTCGGGCGGAATGCTCAAGACGTTGGCGATATCCTGGAATTTGTCGAAGATTTTCTCGGGGTTGAGTTTGCGAAAGGCCAGTACCGGCTTGCTTTTCCAGACCGTCGCGACATCGACGTGCGCGAACGCGGCGGCATCGTGTGGCACCCAGGAAAGGATCTCTTGTAACGGCGTGTCCGCCGCCCGCGACGTCGCACTCAACAACGCCAACACCACAACGGCCAACAGCCGACGAACGCCAGTGAACATGATCGGTACCCTCGCAGAAAACGAAGTGGCCAGCCCCATCAATATACGACGACCGACGTTCGGCGTTTCATGGCACATCGCGGCGTTACTTCTTGCTCACCTCGATTCATGTAGGTAGAATCTCGATATAACAGCAGAACTCCCATACCTGACACAACTCCTCCACCCGTTGCAAGACTGCTTCACGCCAGAGGTAGCGAGGCGAATCGTGGCTTTGCGTGCGGATGCAAACGTGCAATCGCGTTTGGAAAATTTGGCGGCTCGCAACTCCGAAGGCACGATTACGCCGGAGGACCGATCCGACTACGAATCGCTCGTTTCTGCGGGCAATTTGATCGCCGTTCTGCAAGCGCAAGCCCGAGCCGCCAAGCTACCGATGCCGGTTTCGCAATAGAAGCGATTTTTGTCGCCATTCGCAAACCTTTCGCGTTTGAGGTGGTATACCCGTATGATGAAGCAGTTACTTTTCCCATTACGGATACAGGCATTATGCCGATCATCGCCACGTGTCCGTATTGCCTTGAGGGGAGCGTCCGCGCACCGGATCGTGCCATCGGCCTGAGCGCGACTTGCCCGAAGTGCCGCAGCAGTTTCACGATTGCGGCGGCCAGCGAAACCTACGCCAGTTCATCGAGCACAACCACCAAAACACTTTCCGCCAAGTCCGAAACCGTCACGGAATTGCCTGTACCCGTCGAAGTCGCACCGTTGCCCGCGCCGACGAAAGTCGACGAACCGACGATGCCGTGGTCGCTGACCGCCATCGCGCTCGCAGGCATCGGCCTGATCGCCACGCAGTTCCCTTACGGGCGATTCATCGCACTCGGTTGCGCCGGTTTCGGCTTGTTATTCGGCAGTATTGCTTGGCTACTCGCCGACCGCAAACGCACCGCCACCCACGTGGCACCCGCCATATCCGCCTTCGTCGTATTGCTCGTGGTCGCACTACCCGGTTGGCTCGGTTTTAGTTCCTGGAAGTCGCTCGATCTCCCCGACGATTCGAAGACGGTAAAAGCACTCAGCAGCGATGGCAGCACGCCGATACCTGCGGAATGGGTGGACATTCAGAAGGCATCGTGGCTGTACGACGACATCCAAGTGTCCGCACCATTCGTGGCGATCAACACGCTGGAACTCACGGGATTGAAGGGGCAAAAATCGCGAACGAAGGAAAAATACCTCCAGATTCGCGTGCTCGTGAAGAACGTCGGCGTGGCGCGGAAACTCGAATTCCAAGGCTGGAAGCCCGCCACCACGCCCGATGCGCCTCGGCCGAAAGTGACGGACCCACAAGGGAACGTGCTGGCACTGAAAGTCTTCGAAGCGCCGTGGGAAGCCGGGGACCGACCGCAACCGGCAGGGCTGTTCCCCGGTAAATCCGCCGAGCAACTGTTCCTGTTTCAGCCACCCGCAAAGCCAGTGGAATTCCTGCGATTCGAGCTGCCAGGCGTGGCGTTCGGCGAAACCGAGACAGTGAAATTACAGATCCCGTGGGCGTCGATTACTCTCCGT
>JANXNT010000794.1 GCA_025353985.1 Limnoglobus sp. | reverse complement strand
AAGTGCTCGCCGTAACGCGGTTGAAACACCCGCACATCGTGGCCGCCGTCGATGCGGGCGAACAGTCTGGCGCGGGGCCGCAAGGCGCGCCGGTACCGTACCTCGTGATGGAATATGTCGAAGGCCGCAACCTCGAAGATCTCGTGTTGCAAGACGGCCCGCTACCCATCGAGCAAGCCTGTTTGATCGCCCATCAGATTGCCGACGCCCTCACCGAAGCGCACCGGCACGATCTCATCCATCGCGACATCAAGCCCGGCAATATCATCATCGCGCCCGATGGCAACGCGAAACTCCTGGACTTCGGCGTGGCGCGTTTGCCCAGCCCCGACGAACGCATGACCAAAGATGGCGCGCGGCTTGGCACGATCGGCTACATGGCCCCGGAACAAGTGCGCTCGGCGAAGAGCGTCGATGCCCGTGCCGATATTTTCGGCTTAGGTGCCAGTCTATTCTTCACGCTAACGGGGCGAGATCCGTTCGAGCCACCGATCGGTTCCGCTGGTGCAAGCCGTACGCCATCGGCGCGCGAATGGCGGCGCGACGTACCGTACGAACTCGATGCGGTGATCGCCAAACTGATGGCGCTGAACATCGAAGCACGCGTGCCGACGGCCGATGCCGCGATGCGGGAACTGTTGCCGTTTCTGAGTTCGATCACGGATCGCAAACGGCGTCCTGTCGAACGGGAAGCGGCAACGATCGACCTGAACGATACTGTTCCCGATGCCACGTTCGCACCCCAACGGATCCTGATCGTCGACGATCAAATTGACGTTCGCCGCGTCTGTCGGCTCGCGTTGGCCAACGATGGTGCGCGCTGCGACGAAGTGAGTACGGGCCTCGATGCGATCGATCAAATCGAACGCGAAGTTTACGACCTCGTTTTGCTCGATGTCGACTTGCCCGGCTGTAGCGGCGAGGTGGTCCTGCGACATATTCGCCAACATCCGCCGACGCCAAATATCAAGGTGATTATGCTGTCCGGGCGGACGAGCGGCGACGAACTCTCGCGGATGATGATGGCCGGTGCGGATGACTTTCTCACGAAGCCATTTAGCCTCGTGCAGTTGAGGGCACGAACGCGGGCCGCACTGAAATTAAAGGATGCACAAGACCGCTTGGAGTTGCTCAATCAGCATCTGATTACAGTGAATTCCGAACTCGAACGCACGGTGTCGTCGCGGGATAGCGAACTGATTCATGCCCGCGGCGCGATGGTGCTGGCACTCGCGAAACTCATCGAGAAGCGTTCGGCAGAAACGGGTGCGCACCTCATTCGCCTGCAAAAGTATAGTCGCGTTCTCGCCGAGGCCGCCGCACGCACACCCGCATTCGAGAACCGCATCACGCCCGATTTCGTACGCGGGCTGGAAGATGCGGCCCCGCTTCACGACATCGGTAAAGCGGCCATCGCGGATTGCATTTTGAACAAACCCGGACGGCTCGATGCGCAAGAACGCGTGCAAATGGAGGCACATACCGTCCTCGGTGCAGACACGCTGCAAGAAGTCGCACGCCGCTATAAGTTCGCCACGGGCTTCCTGCACATGGCCATCGACCTCGCGCGGCACCACCACGAAAAATGGGACGGTACCGGCTACCCGGACAAATTAGCGGGCGAAGAGATCCCGCTCGCCGCCCGGCTACTCGCCTTCTGCGACGTCTACGATGCGCTACGATCCCCGCGAGTTTACAAGCCGGCGCTCTCGCATAACATGGCCGTGATGACCATGTGCGACGCCTCCCCCGGCCACTTCGACCCCAGCCTCATGATTGCGTTCCGCCTCTGTGCGGATCGCTTCAAAGCGATCTATTCCGAGATGGCCGACTGAAAACGCGGGAAGTGTTCACGACTTCGTCTCGGTTGGAAAGAATCGCTCGATGTCGGCGATTGCGCCTTGCGGCACGATGCCGAGGATGCGAAAGGCGACGTAAAGCCGGTGTATTTGCGTACGCATACTTCGTACGTGGTGATGCTTTCGATCCGGTTGGGCCAATGCTCGACCGTACTCGATGTTCGCCCTCGACCACTGCTCGGAGATCAGATGGCACTCCCCCAGCGTTGCGGGGAACCAGATCGTGTCATCCGATAGTTTCTTGGTCCAGCCGGGCGACCCGTTGCTGGAAATCACATCCTGTGCGAAGTGTTTGCCCTTCTGCAACAACATATCGGAGTCCGAACTGTTCAATTGGCGCGCGATTGCGGCGAGGATCACGTACAAATGCGCGAGGTTCACGCCCGGGAAATGGGTTCGTTCGAGTTGGTAGCCGCGCTCGTAATATTGCACAGCCTGTTTATATTCCCTCTCGGCGTGAATGCAGGCGGTTTGCCGGATGTACTCATCCGAGGTCGTCATCGCCAGATGGTGATGCGGATCTCCCAGTTGTTTGTGGCAGTTGCCCCAGAGCGAGTAACAATCCTCATCGAGCGGTCTGCCCGCTGCGGCCAACTCGGCCGCTTGCAACGTTGCGATCGCCTGCTCGTGCCGCCTGCAACGGAGTTGGGCAAATGCCAATTCGTACCGCGCACGCACATCGAACGACAACTGCGTCTGCACCGTTTCCGCAAGCGTCAGAGCCTCCGCATTTTGATCGTTCCGGTTGAGCTTCCAAATCTCGGTTAGCACGCGCCATGGCCACTGCGGGTTTGTGGGTCGCAGGCCCCATTCGAATCGGGAGGCCGCCACGCCCGCCGACACGTAGGCTCCCATTCGCAACTCGGACGACTGATTGGCGTAGCGCACCACGTGCAAGCCGTACACGGCAAGCAGCAGGTAATATTCGCGTAGCCATTCGCCGGGGCGATCGTGGCCGAGATGGTGCGACGCTATGCGCCGAATCGTGAGCATTAGATAGAGCAGTCTCTCGGGCGGCGAATCGCCAGAAATCGTCGGCCAAGTGTTGTGCGTGCGGTGCTTTTCGGTTTGTTCGCCGAAGTCGCGCTCGAACTGTCCGATTTCCCACGCCAGCCGCCGCAAGCCGACACCCGGCCAAAGCGACGGATAGACCCGAATCTTCAACTCCGTTTCCAACTTCACGAAATCCCACGCCACCAGCGATTCGTCGGACATCGCTTCATAATCGTACAGCGATGGCCGCCGCGCTTGGTTATTCGTCAACCCCACGATCACGTTCCGCCCGTGCAGATCGCCATGAGCGCTGCCCACCCGTACCCGCGGCAGCCAACGGGAATTGGTGTCTGCCATCAGTTCGTCGAAGAACGCCACCGGGTCGAGGAAGATCGCCGGATCGGGGCGAATCGGGAACGCAATATTCGCATCGTGGCGGATCGCCTGCGCGTCGCGCCGGCTTCGCCACAAGTCCAACGACTCGCTCAGTCGATGTCGCGTGCCCTTACTTTTGCAGTTGAGCAGCAGATCGATGCCGTTGGCGGTCGGCGTCGACGGCATGGTTTGTACGCCGGACCGTCGATGACAAACCGTGCCGATGGCATTCAGCAACTCTTCGAGAACGTTTGCCACGGAGGCCACGGTGGGTGCCTGATACTGAATCGCTCCGAGCACCGCATCTTCGAGCGATTTCGTTTCGGGCAGAGCGATGTTCGATTCGGCGGTTTGGTACTGCAAGGCCAAGAGGGGTGGCGTCGGGGGTACGGCTTGCAACCGTAGGAATACGGCATCGCCAGTGAAACCGGCATAGGTCGCCTGTGCGAACGCTTGCCGTTCGTGATCCAGGCGGCCCGGTTCGCCGAGTTTGGCAATGAACGTCCCGGAGCCAGTATCGACGAGCAGAATCTGCGTATCGCTACGGGGCCGGAAGCCGACGAACAACCGGCGAACAATTATGGTACAGCAACTGGGCAACGCCTTCGTCAGCGTGTCGTCGATCTGCGAGCGAGTCGCTGCGGAAGCCGTGCGCGGCTCGGTCTTGCGGCAGAAATCATTGAGATCGTTACTGGCTTCCGTCGTCCAGGCGATTGGCGGCATGGCGTCACTCCGTGATAAATTGGCTCGTGTGCTCCGATGATTCCGACGGTTACCCACCCCTCCGTGGACTCATACCCGATTTTCGGAACCATACTGACCCGATAACGACTTACGTCGATTCTGCGATGAGGCGGAGTCGCACAGACGCAAGTCATCTGCTACAATTTCCGGTGGTGATGACGAAGTTGCGCAGGATAGAATGACCCCAGCTCCGAATCTCTCGAGGAATTCTTCATGGTTGCCTCCACAGACGAACTTCGCACCTTCAGTGAATTCTTGGCCGAGAGGGTCCGTTCGCAAATCAGCCTTTCGCCCGAGGAAGCGCTGGAGGAATGGCGAACGCTGCACCCAGACATGGAACGATTCGAGGAAGATGTCGCCGCGATCGAAGAAGCCCTGCAGGATCGTGCCAACGGCGATGCGGGACGTCCCTTCGACGATGTCTTGACCGAGTTGCGGAGCGAGTACGGTGTACCGAGTAAATCATGAATCGCCATGTCGTCATCCTCGAACGAGCGGAAGCAGATATTCGCCGTATCTTCGGCTGGTTGTACCGTCGCTCACCCCGAGGAGCCGAGAACTGGTTGGCAGCGCTCGAGTCCGCGAGAACGCAGTTAGCCGAGGCCGCCGAGCAATGTTCGCATGCTCACGAAGGCGGAAAGTTGAGACTGAACATTCGTCAACTCTTCTTCAAGACACCGCGCGGTCGTCGATACCGGATCGTGTTCGACATCCACGAAAACACGGTCGCGGTGCTTCGAGTGCGAGGTCCGGGGCAAGCCCCGCTTCGTCGCCGCGATGTCTCAGAATAGATATTCGACCTGTTCGCGACATCGCACCAGCCGACCGGCCCATCGTGGAGCGTGTCGTTGGGCAGCCGTTGCACGAACAGGATCGACTCATCATCCATTTGGTGCCGATGCTGCCGTCGTGGTGCAACGTCTTCGCCGGTATGAACGATACCGAGATCGATGCCATCTATGCCGCGATTGTTCGTTCGCATAACACACGAACAGTCGAGTATCGAGCACCAGCAACGAGACGGTCAAAAATGTGACCGAACACATCAGTTGAATCAGCTCTTATTTTCTGCGTCGCCTCGAAAAACCGTTTTTAATACTCGATACACTTGTTCGGAAATCGGCAATCCATCGCTCGTGAACATCGTGGCAATTTCTCGCTCGTTCAGCCAGCGATTTGTGGGTGCTTCGCTCACTTTCCCCAAAACCTGCACCGCGAATAGCTCCACGCGATACTGCGTCGTCTGGCCGCTGCCGTGCGAGAAGGCTTCGTACTCGATGCGGCCCAGCGATTC
>JANXNT010000789.1 GCA_025353985.1 Limnoglobus sp. | reverse complement strand
TCGGAGATTTCGGACGAATTCATGTCGAACCCGGCGGTACGCAAAATCAGCTTCACCGGTTCGACCGAAGTCGGCAAACACTTGATGCGGCAAGCCGCCGATCAGGTCAAACGGCTCAGCCTCGAACTCGGTGGGCACGCGCCGTTTATCGTCTTCCCCGATGCCGACCCAGAAGTCGTGGCCAAGGCCGCCGTGCTGGGCAAGTTCCGCAACAACGGGCAAGTCTGCATCAGCCCGAGCCGCTTCTTCGTCCACGAGGACATCAAGAAGCGATTCACCGAAGTGGCCGTCGAAGAAGCGCGGAAGCTCAAGCTCGGTAACGGCCTCGACGATGGTGTCGTCGTCGGCCCGATGTTCGAGAAAAAGGCGATGGATAACACGCTGACGCTGATCGGCGATGCCACCGCGAAAGGGGCGAAGTGCCTCACGGGCGGCAAGCGTTCGACTGAGTTCGATAAAGGATATTTCTTCGAGCCGACAATCTTAAACGGCCTGTCCCAAGATGCGAACTTGCTGACGGACGAGCCATTCGCACCCGTGATGCCGATCCTCGATTTCAGCAAGATGGACGAAGTGATCGCCGCCGCGAACCGCACCAAATACGGCCTCGCTGCCTACGTATTTACGAACGATCTGTCCGTAGCGTTCAAGATGGCCGAAGGGCTGGAAGCGGGCATCATCGGCATGAACGATCCCGTGCCCGCCACGCCGCAATGCCCGTTCGGTGGCATGAAAGAGTCCGGCCTCGGCCGCGAACTCGGCCACGAGGGACTCGAAGCCTACCTCGAAACGAAGTATCTCTCGATCAAGCTGCGGGATTGATCCGCGTGACCCCTAAAGTGACGTGAAGTTTTGGTTGACAGTGTCTTCGAGTCATCTCGATTTTGGTTTTTATCCCAACGGGATTTAAGCGATTAGCCCTGGGTCGCTTCCGCGCAGCCAGGGAAAGCCCAAAGACAGCAAAATTAGCCGCGACGCGCAGTCCTCGTAGCGGAGCGCGTACGCTTCACCCATATTTAGGGATTGCCTGGATGTGGGTGAAGTCCACGCGCTCCGCTACGCAAAGCCTGCGCGTCGCGGCTAATTCGCGCACATTAAAACTGCATGTGATGGTGGATTAGTGGGCGGA
>JANXNT010000778.1 GCA_025353985.1 Limnoglobus sp. | reverse complement strand
TCGTTCAGTTGGGCTTACGGCGTCAAACCGCGTTTGATTTCCAGGCTATTTGTCGGTGCGCGGCTGTTACTTGCGAACTTGCTGTTCTTCGCACCGCGCCGCAACGTGACGATGCAACTTGAATCGTTCCTCGCCTCAGATCGCCCCGAACCAACCCGCGATAAGCTCAACCCGTGGCTCGAAGCATGGTACAACGCGGACGGCGGCGAGAAACCGAGTTTCGTGCCATATCACTTCCTGTTCGGCGAACGCGAAATCGAGTTCCCGCCGCCGCCACTCGGAATTGGCTCCGATCTCGATCTGTCGAAGATCAAACCGGCAACGAAGGAACTCGTTGCGACCGCCATCGGCGAACGGCTGAAACGTCCGCTTAGCGATGAGGAAAATCAGGCAGGCACTACGTTCGCGCAACTCGGTCTGGATAGCCTCGAAAGCATGGACGCGGCACTGCAAGTCGAACAGCATTCGGGCTTCAGCAGCGATGTCGTACCGACGAGTATCGGGCAACTCTGGGCACTCGCCGAGGGGCTGCTCGATTCCGGCCCGCCGAAGCCCGCACCGAAGGCGTGGTTTACACCGCCATCGGACGTAAGGCCACTCGAAATCCTAGGCGAAACGCTCCCCGAGGCGTTCCTGAATCGCGCGATTCGCAACCGCCGTGAAGTGTGTGCGGCGGATGACATTGCGGGTGCCGTCACGTACGAAAAGCTGCTCGTCGGTGCGACCGCGATGGCCGCCCGCTTCCGCGAACTCCCTGGCGAAAACGTCGGGTTGCTGCTACCCGCATCGGTGGCTGCGGATATTGCGTTTTTCGCTCTGCACTTCGCTGGGAAACTGCCCGTCGTGCTGAACTGGACAACCGGCCCCGCGAACCTCGAACATGCCGCAAAACTGATGAAACTGCAACGTGTGGTGACATCGAAGCGGTTCATCGATCGCACGCAAATCGACGTCCCTGGCACCGAATACGTGTTCTTGGAAGATGTCCGCGCAGGCATGGGGAAACTCGAACTTTTAAGGCGACTGCTTGCGGTGCGTTACCTGTCCGGCATCGTGAAAGCGAAACAGCTTTCGGGGCTATCGACCGATCCCGACCGGCCCGCCGTTGTGCTGTTCACTTCGGGGTCTGAAAAGGCACCGAAAGCGGTACCACTCACGCACCGGAACATCATCGCCGACCAACGCGGGGCCACCCCGCCACAGCAACTGACACGGGCCGATTCCGTACTCGGCTTCCTGCCGATGTTCCACAGTTTTGGCTTAACAATCGCCGGTTTGTTCCCCGTGCTAGCGGGCGCGAAAGTCGTTCACCATCCCGACCCGACTGATGCCTCGTCCCTCGTTCGCAAGACGGCCGCGTATCGCCCGACGATCCTGATCGGCACGCCGACGTTCGTCAATTTCATCCTCAATCGCAGCAAGCCGGGCGACCTGGATTCGCTACGTTTGATCGTCGTCGGTGCGGAGAAATGTGCGGACGATATCTTCGACCGCGTCAAGCAACTCGCCCCAAACGCGACGGTGCTGGAAGGCTACGGCGTGACCGAATGTTCGCCGTGCGTGTCGGTGAATCCCGTTGTCAAAGTGAAGCGTGGCACGATCGGCAAACCGCTTCCTGGCGTGGAGGTAATCGCGGTCGATTTGGAGACCGAACAGCCACTCGGGCCGAACCAGATGGGCGTGTTGCTCGTGAGCGGGCCGACGGTGTTCCCCGGTTACATTGGCCACACTGGTGAGCAACCGTTCCGCGAACTCCACGGCAAACGCTGGTACATCACTGGCGATCTCGCGGCACTGGACGACGATGGCTACATCGTCTTCCACGGGCGGCTCAAACGCTTCGTGAAAGCGGGTGGCGAGATGATCTCGTTACCCGCGCTCGAAGAGCCATTCAGCAAAGTCTTCCCACCTACCGATGAAGGCCCGCGTGTCGCCGTCGAAGGCATCGAACTCCCCAACGGCCGCCTCGTCGTGCTGTTTACCACGGAAACGATCTCCCTCAAAGACGCAAACGCACTGTTGCAAAAGGAAGGCTTCCGCGGCATCATGCGGCTCGACGAAGTCCGCCCCATCGACAAAATCCCCGTGTTGGGCACCGGCAAAACCGATTACAAAATCTTACGTGGATTATTGGTGAAATAGCAGTTTTCGGCCTCTCATAATTGACGTAAGTCTAAATTGCGAACGCTCGAAAACCGTGTTTTCGGGTGTTTTTTCGTCTGAAAACGCCTGTTTTTGATCGGCTTTCGCTGATCTGTTTCGGGGTTTT
>JANXNT010000750.1 GCA_025353985.1 Limnoglobus sp. | reverse complement strand
GGCGAGGTTCGCGTCGGGTTCGAAGTGACGAGCAATATACTCGCTTGCGTGACGACACCACCGCGTTTGTTGTCGGTCAGTTTTACTTTTTGAAACGTGTCACCACGGACGTTTGGCAGCGAGTAATGCTTCGCCAATCGTTCGTTCGCGAAGGTGTAATCGGAGTCGAGGAACTCGAGCACGCTACGGTCTTCGCGAACGATGTAATCGAAGTAAAGTTCGGTTTCCTTGATGATCGCGTTCCGCAGCGGTTCATCCCATGTCGGGAACAAGCCCGTGTCCGGTGAGAGCGTGCGAATGTTTCGCAGCATCAGCCACTGTCCCGCGAAGTTATCGACGAGGGCTTTGCTCTTCGGGTCTTTGAGCATCCGCTTGACTTGGCCTTCGAGGACGCCCGGTTTGCGTAGTTCGCCGGCGTCCGCAAGCTGAATCAGCGTGTCGTCGGGCATCGTCGACCACAGGAAGTACGAGAGTCGCGTAGCAAACTCGTGATCGCTGATCGTACGCACTTCTTCGGGCGATTTCGGATCGGCTTCGACGCGGAACAGAAAGTTTGGCGAAACGAGAATCGCCTTGAGTGGCAGACGGATCGCCTTCTCGAACGGGTCACCTTGCCCCTCAGCAATGTCGTAGAGTTTAAGCAAACGCTGGACTTCGTCGGCCGTCACGGGGCGGCGGTAGGCACGTGTTGCGAACTTCGTCAGAACGGCTTTCGCCGCGGTTTTGTTGTCGGCTTCCGTCTTCGGGATCGTGTGCAAAATGCGCTTCGTCGATTCGGGGAGCGGTTTGCTCGCGCCGCCGATCGGGCCTTCGATTTCGATTGCTTCGAGGTGAAGCACTCGCGACTTCTTATCGGCCGCTGGGTTCGTGAACGCCAACGCAATGCGACGCTCGCCGCTGCTCACCTTCAGCTTCACTTCATACGGCTTGGCTTTGGTTTTTTCGGTGGCATCGACGGTGAATGCCTTCGCTTCTTTGCCATCGAGACGGATCGCAATTTTCGGTGCTTCCTCAGCGCTCGGCTCGCCCCACGCTTTGACTCGCAAGATGTACTCGCCATCGGCAGAGAAGTTGAATTTCTCAAGGAACGCGGAGCCTTCTTCAGCCAAAACGATTCGCACGACTTCGCGGCCCTGCGGCGATTTCTCACGCAGTTTCGCGGATCGTGGCGTCACCTGGATTGTCTGCGGGCGAAACGACTGATTCGACGAACGTATGCTCTCGAGCGACACAATCGCGGTGTCGAGAACCTTCTCGGCAGCGGTGAGATACTTCTCGAGTAACACGGGTTGCATCGAAAGTACGTCGCCGATGTTGTCGAAACCGTAGCCGACATCATCGGAGGGGAAATCGTCCGCAGGGCTGAAATCGACGCCACAGAGGTCGCGAATCGTGTTGTTGTACTCGGCTCGATTGAGCCGGCGTAAGGTCACGCGGCCCGGATCTTTGGGCGACGTGCAATCGACCTTGATCATCGTGTTTTCGACCCAACCGAGGAATGCTTCCTTCTCGTCTTTGCTCGGCTGTGGCTTCTTCTTCGGTGGCATCTCGCCAGACGCGACGACGGTAACGATCGTCTCCCACGTCATGCGGTCTTTTTTCGCATGGCTTTCGTTAAGGTAAGCATCGAGCGTAACGCTACCCGCTTGTTTCGTGCTGTTGTGGCAACCGTTGCAATAAGTCGCGAGGAAAGGCTTAATTTTGGTGTCGAAAGTGGTATCCACCGGCTTCGCAGCAAGCGCGACAGGTTTGGTATCCGGCGAACGCTGTGGAATTTGTGAAGGAGGCAAACTGGGACGATTCACTGCGCCGACAGTCGCACCGCAGGCGAATGCCGCCAGCATTACGGCACCGACACCGCAGATCGCGTGGCGTCGTGTCATTCGGTCTCCCGTCGAATCATTCGGTAATCGTCATTCGTGCGAACCGCACGGTCGCGGTGTGTGGCAGGCAGGAAACATGTTCCTATTAGTAATGTGTAGCTTGGATTTCATCCGGATTCAACACGAATCGTGTCGCCTCATCAGATTTTCATCAGCTTACGGCGAGTTTCACTTCGATTTGCGTTCGATTTTGTCTTTGCCGATCCAGGGGCGTAACGCTTCAGGCACGAGTACGGAGCCGTCTTCTTGCTGGTAATTTTCGAGGATGGCGATGATGGCTCGCGTGCAAGCGACTGCGGTGCCGTTGAGAGTGTAGACGAACTTCGTGCCCTTTTGGCCGCTCGGTCGGTAACGGATGTTCAAGCGTCGCGATTGGTAATCGGTGCAGTTGGATGTGCTCGTGACTTCGCCGTATTCGCCGTCTTTGCCGCGGCCCGGCATCCAGGCTTCGAGGTCGTATTTGCGGTAAGCGGGGCCGCCGAGGTCGCCGGTGCAGGTGTCGATCACGTGGAACGGCAGGCCCAGTCCCTCGAAAATTTCTTCTTCGATCTTGCGAATATCCTGGTGAATCGCCTCGCTTTGTTCGGGCGTGCAATACACGAACATCTCAACCTTCGTGAACTGGTGTACGCGATAAATCCCGCGCGTGTCGCGCCCGGCGGCACCGGCTTCGGTGCGGAAGCAGTGCGACAACCCGACGTACTTCATCGGCAGTTTCGCTTCGTCCAGAATTTCATCGCGATGCATCCCGCCAAGCGTAATTTCTGCCGTCGCGATCAAGCACAAATCGGTGTCGGCGATCGTGTAAATCTGCCGCGTTTCCGCATTGTCGCGCGGCGAGAAGCCGATGCCCTCGAGGACATCGACCTTGGCCAAGTCTGGCGTGATAATCGGCGTGAAACCCTTTGCCACCAGCTTCTGAATCGCGTATTGCACGAGCGCCAATTCGAGCAGTACCGCCTCGTTTTTTAGGAAATAAAACTTGCTACCCGTCACTTTTACGCCCGCCTCGAAGTCGGCGAGATCGAGCGATTCGACGAGTTCAACGTGGTCCTTTGCTTTGAACGGAAACTGCGTCGGTTCCTTGTGTCGATACACAACTTTGTTGGCCGCCGCGTCGTGACCCACGGGTGCATCGGGGTGCGTCATGTTCGGGATCGGCAACAACGAAATTCGCAACTGATCTTCGGCCATTTTCATTTGGCCATCGAGAATCCCAACCTGCTCCTTGAGCTTCGCGCTTTCGTCCTTCAGTGCGGCCCGTTCTTCAGGTTTCGCGCTCTGAAACTTCTTGCTGATCTCGTTTTGTTTCGCCTTCGTTTCGTCCGATTGTTTCTGGAGCCGCTTGCGTTCGGAATCGTGCGTCACGACCGCATCGACATCGGCTTTGACGTTCCGGTTCGCACAGTTCGCCTTCACGGCGTCGATGTTGTCGCGGATAAAGTTTGCGTCGAGCATAATTGTGCTTGTTTCAACGGGTTGCGTGAAATCGAACGGCACACTACTGGTGATTCGCAGTACGAGCTTGCGCCGAAGGAAGATAATGTACGGTACGTTCTCGCGATTGCCCCTATCATTTACGTGGGATACGCGAGCCGCGTGCCCCATTCTTTGGAGTCTTCACGCATGGCCGATGTTCGCGAAACGCAGTTGCTTATTATCGGAGGTGGCCCTGGCGGTTACCCGGCAGCGCTTCATGCGGCCGATCATGGCATCGCGGTGATCCTCGCCGACGAAGACCCGAAGCTCGGCGGCGTTTGCCTCAATCGCGGTTGCATTCCTTCTAAAGCACTCCTTCACGCCGCGAAGATCATTCGCGAAGCTCATCACGCCGCCGAGATCGGACTGTCGTTCGGCGAGCCGAAGCTCGACCTCGAAAAACTGCGTACGTTCGTTCAGACGAAAGTCGTCGGCAAACTCACCGGCGGCATCGCGATGTTGTGCAAAGGTCGCGGCGTCAACGTCATCAAAGGACACGCCGAGTTCCTGGATGCGAACACCGCGATAGTGAACGACGAGACGATTCGCTTCCAACATGCAATCATCGCGACGGGCAGCGTGCCGGTGATGCCGAAGACGTTCGCGATCGACGATCCGCGCGTTATGGACAGCACCGCCGCACTCTTGCTACCCGACGTTCCCAAGACGCTGCTCGTGGTCGGCGGCGGCTACATCGGCCTCGAAATCGGCAGCATCTACGCGGCACTCGGCACGAAAGTGACTGTCGTCGAATTCATGGACGGCCTGCTGCCGATGGCGGACCGCGACCTCGTCAAACCGCTCGAAACCAAGCTGCGTAGCGAGTTCGCGAATATTTATCTGAATACGAAAGTCGCAAGCATCGCCGCGACACCCGCAGGGATCGTAGCGACACTCGAAGGCAAAGACGTACCTGCAACGATGACCTTCGACCGCGTGCTCGTTTCAGTCGGCCGTCGCCCCAACTCGGCCAACCTCGGCCTCGATAAAGCCGGCGTGACCGCAACGGATCGTGGCTTCATCCCGATCGACAAACAGCGCCGTACGAACGTACCGCACATCTTCGCTATCGGTGATGTCGGCGAAGAACCCGGCCTCGCGCACAAGGCCACGGCCGAGGCCCGCGTGGCGGTCGAAGTCATCCTCGGCGAACCGGCGGAATGGAACCCGCGTGCGATCCCTGCGGTGATCTTTACCGATCCAGAAATCGCATGGGCGGGGCTGACGCAAGTCGATGCCGAGAAGGGCAATATCCCGCACGAGATTCTGAAATTCCCATGGGCCGCGAGTGGCCGGGCCGTAGCGCTGAACATCACGAACGGGCTGACGAAGATGCTCGTGGACCCGGAAAGCAAGCGGGTTTTGGGCGTTGGAATCGTCGGCACCGGGGCAGGGGAGTTGATCGCCGAGAGCGTGCTCGCGATCGAGATGGGGGCCGTTGCCCGCGACATTCTCGAGAGCATCCACCCGCACCCCACACTCAGCGAAACTGTGATGGAAAGCGCCGAACTCGCTTACGGAGCCGCCACACACGTCGCCAAACCGCGCAAGGTCGTGATTTAACACAAGATTTTTAACCGCAGAGTTCGCAGAGAACGCAGAGTTCAAAACTAGTCAGCAAAGCGATAGTAGATTGCCGAAATCTTAATCTTACCTTTGCGAACTCAGCGCCCTCCGCGGTTAATTTCTGATCTGGTCCACTCCATGAACCGACGACAGTTTCTTGCTTCCTCCGCGTTGCCGTTGGCTATTGGCTGTGCGCGCCGTGAGGCGAAACCGGCTACGGGGGTAGTGACGGCTGCCGACCGCGAGCGAATTCGTAACGATATCGTTGATCGCGAGAAGCATCTATTGTTGCGGGAACCGTGTCGCGTGCAGTTGGGTGCCGTGCGAACGACGCCGAAGCCGGGCGTGGATTTGTTGAAGGAACTGCCCGAATTGAAGGTGCTGTTGCGAGTCACGCAGCGATTGCATCCGCGATTCGGCGATGAGCCGAAGCCAGATTTCACGAAGCTCGGCGGGCAGTTTCTCTGGCCGTCTGCGGAAGCGTGGCCCGACTGCCCGACGTATCGCATCCCGCTCGTTCCCGTGCTGCAATTGCGAATCGAGGACGCACCCGCTGGGTTCGCGTTCAAGCCCAGCACCGATTTGCTGCAACTGCTCTGGTCGCCTCGCGACCCTGTCAACGGTGTGATTTCTTCGCGAGTTGTCTGGCGGAAAGCCTCGTCCGTTGGTGCAGACTTAGCGGCACCTCCATCGCTGGAACATGCTTTCGTCGGCTATGTGCCGGTGCCGTGTGCGATCTTCCCGGAACGCGTGATGGAGTTCCCGCCACTCGCGATTATGCCGCAACAGATGCGCGATACGATCCAACTCGGTAAGCCAATCGCGCCCGACGATTACACCAATCTGCTCTCAGCATCTCCCGGTACGAAAGTCGGTGGCTGGCAGCGCTACGCCGCCGATGGCATCGGTTGCCCAACCTGCAAACACTCGATGGATTTCCTGATCGCGATCGACTCCAATGAATGGCAACCGTCCACCGCCAAGCGTTGGAAGCCAACCGAAGATCCCGACACCGAAGGCCACCGCAGTGCCGCCGGGTTTAACTTCGCGAAGCCCAACGCGACCGTGCAAGTTTACATGTGCCGTCGTTGCGACGCGATGCCAACAACGGCGATACTTTGCGGGTGATAACTCTCAGTTAATTAGCGGAACCCACTCGGTCACGTCGAAGCGGCAGTGCGGCGAACGGTCGGGGGTTTCGGTCGATTCGACGTAGGCATCGAGGCACGGCTCGATCAGTTTCATCAAGTCGACGGGCCGCAGGTAGCCTTGTTCGCGGCAGAACATCAGGTCTGTGCCATGCCCTTGAACGGTGACCATGATCGCCTTCGGGGAAACCGCTTTCACTTCTTTCGCGTAGGCATATCCACTCGGCGTGGACGGCACGAGCACGTAGGTTTTCTCTTCCTCGGCTGGGCCGGGCGCTTGCGGTGCCGCGAGTCGCAGATAGCTGCCGATGCGTTTCGCCAACCCGCCCGATCTGGCTTCTTGGCTCGACATTTCGACTTCAGTCACGTCCTGGTGCGGAATGCGATTCGATAGAAACGCCGTCGCTTGCTCTATCATCGGCGTACTCAATGCGCGGCTCAAATCGCTCTGGATTTTGCAGATATTCACGAGGCCGCCACGTGGCTGAATCACCAGCTTATCGAGGATGTCGTGCATCTGCTGCAAGTCGTCCGCGTTCAATTTCAACAGCAAGTCGGCCGCAGCGCGATCGAGGTTATTATCGCCGTTGGGCAACACGACGCGAATCGTGTTCGACAATTGCAACGTCGATTGAATCGCTTCATCGGTCTCATCGGGAGATGCCTGCTGATTGCGCGACCCACCGACGCGACTACCGGGCTTCACAGCCGGTACGGTCAGCTTCGTGATGAGCTTGCCGAGGTTCTCTTTGGCGATGAACAAATCGCGAATTCGGTCGTCCATCCGCGAACACATCCGGCGATAAAACGTTGCCGTCACACCGGCCAGATCTTCCGCGATGCGGGCATCGATGAACGGCTTCACTTTATTCGCAAACACTCGCAACGACCGTGCCGAACGACTACCGAACAGCCCGAAACCAGCTGCGGGTTTCGCACAGGCTTCGAGCGCAGCATGAACGGCGGAAATACACGATTGTCGCGTTTCCGCGAACTTCGGTGCCAGTTGTTCCTGTGCGGTGGCCGCCTTCTCGAACGCCTCGCCGAGGCGTCGGAGGGTGTGTTCCATCGCAAGGAACCGCGGGCCGTTCATCTCCTCGATCGGTCGCAACAACTCGGTGAGTTCGTTGCTCCATGCCGACAGCGAATTTTTTAATCCGTGATCGAGCGAGCGACTGAGGCGGCCGCGGCGGTACGGGCTATCGCCTTCGGCCGTCGGTTCGCCACCGAGCATGTCTTTGGCTTGATCCCAGAATGCGGTAGCCCAGTTTGCCCCTTCGCCGCGTCGGTGTGCGGACTCGATTTGCTCGCTTCCCGACACAAACCATTTGCCGATCGATTCGAGCGGACCGCCATCCGGCCCTCGCGCACATTCATCGATGATGAATTGCTGAACGTGATCCGGGGTGAGTCGTGGGTCGGTGAGGACATCTTGCGTGATCGATTCGGCTTCCGGCGGCACGGTTTTGTATGGTGCGTCGTGCCAGCTTTTGAGAAGATCCGCACACAGTTGACGCGCGCCGGATCGTAACAACAACCCACGCGGGAACCATACGCCGAAGGTACCGAAGCCGCGAAACGGTGTGCGGCCTTGCAGTGCCGGGCGACGGCGGATCTCTTCGAGACCCGTGCCCAGTGGCGTCGTCAGTTCGTGTGCAACATAACCCGACAAGTGCGAAATACAATCGCGGAACGCTTCCGGGGTGCGTTGTGCCATCGGCAACAGATACGTGGCCGTGAACGGCAAGCCGTTCGATTCCAACTTCGGGCCATCGAGACCGCCATACCGTGCGGAAAACATCACGTCGGGGTCGGCGTAATGGTTCAGTTCCGTAAGCGACGCGAACACATTGGCCAGTTCGCCTGGCGGCGAGTTCGGGTCTTCCGGCGAGCCACAATAGACGAAGGCCGCCACGTCGGCGTCGGCCATGTGGAACTTCGCCAAGACGCGGCGGATCGTATGGCCAAGGTCGAGGAGCATCC
>JANXNT010000058.1 GCA_025353985.1 Limnoglobus sp. | reverse complement strand
CCGGGTATCGAACTGCCACTGCACGAGCGGCCGATTGCCTTCCAGCGCACGCTCGCACAGTATCGCAACGTCTTCACGGGGTACCGCGTCGGCGGCCCCGGCGCGGCGGCACTTCGCGATTCGCTTGCGATGTGCAAAGCCGCGGGGCTGCGTGCCATCCTGCTCGTCACGCCCGAATCGCCCGCGTTTCAAAAGCAGTATGGCCCCGATGGTGCGAGACAAATTACCGCGTTCATCGACGAGCTTCGCCGTGAATTTTCCGTCGCGATTCTGAATGCGCGCGATGCGATCCCCGATGGCGAACTCGCCGACGGCCACCACCCGACGCCCACTGGTGGTGCGATCTTTACCGATTGGTTTGCGGCGGAATTTCAACGAACGTGGCAAGCGAACGAGGGCACGCGATGAATCCGACGACGGCAACACCCCTGCTCGTACGGCTCGTCAAATCGCTCGCGATTGTCGTCGTCGATGTGCCTTCGCGTCCGGCGAAACCATCGCGCCGCAAGTCCGCCCGCACGACGGTACTCGCGTTCGCGTTCGTGCTGCTCGCGTTGAATTTTGGCTTGTCTTTCAGTATGGATTCGATTTTTGCGCAAATACGCGACCCCGAATATGGGCGACGGCTTTCGCACTGGAAAGCACGGGCGGCGGAGAACCCCGAGCGACCGATGGTGTTGTGCCTTGGCAGTTCGCGAACCGCGATGGGGTTGCGGCCGGACATCCCGAATGCGGTGCCAGATCGGCCCCTGTTGTTCAACGGCGCGATCGTCGGCAGTGGTCCTGTCATGCAAGTGATGGCGCTCCGGCGTTGGTTGCACGATGGTATTTGTCCCGATGCGGTCGTGCTGGAATACTGGCCCGCGTTCATGCGTGAAGATGGCCCGTATCTCGAAGAATTGCGGATCGACAAACACCGGTTGCTGAAGCAAGACGTCCCGTTCGTTCGCGACTATTTTGGTGCTCACGAATCGACCGAAGCAACGATGCGGCAGATCCGCCGGAAGCCGTGGTACGAGCATCGGCTGCGGCTCGTTAGTCAGATCGTGCCGGGCTGGTTGACGTACGATCGGCGTCTCGATGGTGGCTGGCATAAACTCGATGGTTGGGGATGGCTGCCGGGCTACGACGAAGACCCGCCGGAAGCCGAACGCACACTGCGGCTCAAGCTGTCGACGGGCTATTACGAGCCACTGTTCCGCGATTTCTGCATCAGCCCGATTGCCGATCGGGCCACACGCGAACTGATCGAAACCTGCCAGTCGCGCGGCATCCCCGTATCGCTACTCTGGCTGCCCGAATCGACCGAGTTCCGCAGTTGGTACACCCCGGCGGCGAAGCGGATCGGCGATGAATACCTTGCGAAAATTCGTGCGGAATACGGTGTGCCGCTGATCGATGCCCGCGACTGGGTGCCCGATCCGCAGATCGCCGATGGCTTCCACATGACGCAAAACGGCGCGGCGATTTTCTCCGAAAAGTTCGGCCCTGCCATCGCGACCACATACCCGAATTTAACGCGAGGCCGCCCGTGATCCGGCTCTCGTTACCGATCCGGTTCCGCTCGCGAATCGCAACCGCCGCACCCTCGCGCACACGTCGGGCACGCCGTGCCGTCGGCGTCGCGCTCGCCTGCGTTCTGCTGTTGCACATCGGAATGATCGTGGCCTTGGAGACGGTGAAAACGCACTGGCGCGACCCCGAATACGGCTGGCGAATCGCGGCACTTCGCGAACTCGATGCGACACGCGGCGAACGCAAGCTGATCGTCGCAGTGGGCAGTTCGCGTACGCAAATGGGCTTCCGGCCCAGTGTAATGAGCGATTCGGTGGCGATGTACAATCTCGCGCAGGCCGGCAGCGGGCCGGTGCAAGTGCTGTTGAACGTGAAGCGAATGCTGGCCGCCGGCGTGAAGCCGGACGCGATACTCATGGAGATCATGCCGACATCGCTGACCCAGGATGGCACGGTCGAACAGTTCACGCACGACGGCGCAAGCCGCCTCGGTTTGGCCGATATTCGCAACTTGGAAACGTACACTGACAGCCCATCGTCACTTTACCGCCGTTGGGCGACGTACCGCGTGCTGCCGTGGTACACGTACCGGTTTCTGTTGCTGAGTCATTTGTTGCCGGGGTTTCTGCCGTGGCAGAATCGCGTCGATTTCCAATGGCGAATGCTCGACCGCAACGGCTGGTTGCCGTACCCGTTCGATACGATCCCGGCGGAAACGCGCGAACGCGGACGCGCACACGCTCGGCAGCAGTACGAATGGATCTTGCAAAACTACCATATTTCGCCGTTGCCAGATCGTGCGATTCGCGATGTGATTCAGCTATGCCAACGCGAAAATATCCGGCTCGCATTCTACCGAATGCCAGAGTCCCCCGCGTTCCGCGCGTGGTACACACCGGGCGCGAACGACACCATCTGCGCGTATCTGCAAGGCCTCACCCGCGAGTATGGCACGCCCGTTTTCGATGCCTCGGACTGGCTACCCGAAGACGCCTTCTCCGATGGCCACCACCTGATGAAGTCCGGCGCAAACGCCTTCAGCGAACGCTTCGGCAAGCAGTTTCTGCACGATTGGGCAAAGTGATTCTTATGTAGCCCTCTCGCTCCGCGAGAGGACAGCAAAAACCATATCAACGGAATGGATATGCGGTCCACGTGAGACGCGCTTTCCTCTCGCGGAGCGAGAGGGCTACGTCAGACCTACGCCACCTTCTTCAGCATCGAGATGCGCCCGCCGTTGACCCACTCGACGAGCATGATGTTGCCATCTTTGTCGAAGGCGGCATCGTGCGGGTGGACGAACTTGCCATTGACCCACTCCTTCGGTTTCGCGCGAATGCCCTTCGTCAGCACTTCGTTTCGCCAGGCGGCATCATCGCCGAGGTTCACGATCAATTTGCCGTCTTTGCCGAACAACCCGATGCGTGCGTGTAGGTCCGTTACCATCATCACGTCGCCCTGAATGTCGATATTCGCAGGGAACAACACGACGCCTTTTTCTGTCATCGACAGGAACTTGCCGTCGAGCGAAAACGTTTGCAAACGGGCATTGGCACGATCGCAGACCACGATCGTCGGCTTGTCTTTGTTGCGCAGATCGACCCATTGGCCGTGTGGCGTTTGGAACTTACCTTCGGCTTTGCCCGGCCCGCCGAACGTGGAGGTGAGCTTCGCGTCTTTGTCGTAAATGAACATGTAACCGGTGCCGTAACCGTCGCCGACGATGAAGCCGCCATCGGGCGTGAACGCGACGTTCGTCGGGTTGTATGCGCCCTTCGGGTTCTCGTATTCCTTGATTTCCGGTCGGCCTTTCTGCCAGACCGTCTCGCCCTTCAAGTTCGTTTTGACGATCTTCAGCGTGGGCGTCCAAGTGTTCGTGAGGTAGATAAATTCCTCGCCGCCCTCTTTGCGAATCTCGATCCCATGCCCGCCCCCGTGCCATTCCTTGCCGAACGACCGTACGTATTTCCCCTTGGAATCGAGCACGATCACGCAATCGAGGCCCTTCATTCCTTTGTGGCCTTCGTGCGTGATGTAGACCAAACCTTCCGAATCGATCGCCACGTTGTGCGTCGTTTGCCATTCGAGATCACCGGGGAGCGTACCCCAATTATGATGGCACTCATACTGAAACGCCCCTTCGCCGACGATCGGGTGCGCTGGGTCGACCCGCTTCTCCGCACCGAGAATGATCGGCCCCGTTGCCG
>JANXNT010000056.1 GCA_025353985.1 Limnoglobus sp. | reverse complement strand
ATCACGTTCGGAATACCCGGCTCGCCAACATCCATCCGGCGATTGCGGTTGAGGTCTTCGTATGCGAAACCGAAGACCGACGACATCAGGATTTCGCCGAAATTGTACTCGACGCCATCTTGGCCCGCGGCCAAACCGACGATGAGCACATCGTTCGAAGGTGTCGATCCACCGAGGCTACCCGGCGTATCGATCCCGTCGATGAAGCCTTGTGGCTGCGTTTCGCGGATCGTGTACGAACCAGCCGACAGGTTCGGGAATTTGTAGAAACCACTCGCATCGGTGATAGCGGTTCGCGTCAGCGGTAATCCGTTGGAGTCGAAACCGGTCAGCGTGATGAGCGTACCTGCGATGCCACTTTCCCCCGATGCGGGTTGGCGGACGCCGTTCGTCACGAAAGTATCGCGATAAACGTATCCTGACACCGATGCGGGGAGCGTGGCCGGTGGTGGTGGTGGTGGTGGCACGACGATTGTCGTCAGGCCGAAATCTTGCCGCAGGTTAGCGGAGCCCGCGAGGTCCGGGTTCGCTCTGAAGCTATCGAGTGTAAATGGGCTGGTGCGAATCACGCCACCGAAGCCAGTGCCCTTGTCTTCGCTGTCGTTCCCGTTGCCCGCGACGGCTGGTTCGAAGGGACCGGTGTTCTGACCGGGCGTTCCCGTAGAACTCGTCAAATCGGTCGGCCGGTCGATTTCGACACTATAAGTGCCAGTGGCCAGGTTCGTGAAGCGGTAATCGCCAGTAACATCGGTCGTGGTGTTCGCCAGAACGACGCCATTCGAGGCGAGCAGACGAACGGCGATGTTCGCGATACCCTTTTCGCCTGCATCGAGCTTGCCGTTGTTGTTGACGTCCAACCAGACGAGATTACCGACGCTCAGCGGTCGAAACAGGCCGAAATCTTGTCGCAAGTTCGCGAGGCCATCGGTGTCGGGGTTGGCTCCTGGTGCGAGCAGAGCGAACGGAGCCGCGATGATGAAACTACCTGCCGTCGTGCCGTGGTCGGCATTGTCGAAGTTGCCCACGGTGCCTGGCTCAAATGGGCCAGTCGCGAAGCCATTTTTGCCCGTACTACTGAGGTAACCTGTCGGGGTCGTGATGCGTACCGAGTACGTTCCGCTGCCGAGGCCACCGAAGTTGTAGTTCCCACCCGCACTCGTGATCGTGCTGCCGATGACGGTACCATTCGCATCGAGCAAGTCGACGGGAACGTTGCCGATACCGTTTTCGCCGCCATCGAAGACGCCGTTGTTATTGGCGTCGTCCCAGACGAAGTTGCCGATGCTCAGCGGTCGGAACAGGCCGAAGTCTTGGCGAAGGTTTGCCAAACCCGAATCGTCGGGATTTGTACCCGGTGCAGTCAGTGTGAATGCGGCGGCACCAATGCTTCCGCCGGTGGTAGTGCCGTGATCGGTGTTGTTGGCATCGCCGGTGACGCCGGGTTCGAATGGCCCAGTCAACGAGCCGTTCTTGCCGGTGCTGCTACTGAAGCCGCTCGGGGCAAACACGCGAACGGAGTAGGTTCCGCTACCGAGGCCACCGAACAGGTAGTTGCCATCCTCGTTCGTGATCGTGCCCGCGAGCGGAGTGCCGTTCGCATCGAGCAACTGTACCGACACGTCGGAAATACCCTTTTCGCCGCTGTCGAGAACGCCATTGTTGTTAGTGTCTTCCCAGACGAAATTGCCAACTTGCATCGGTCGGAACAGGCCGAAGTCTTGGCGATAGTTCGCGAATCCGCCCGCATCGGGGTTGGTTCCCGGAATGCCGAGAATGAACGCCGCCGCACCGATCACGATTCCGTTGGTCGTACCGTGGTCGGCATCGTTGGTGTTGCCGATGAGGCCCGGCTCGAACGGCCCCGTCGAAGAGCCGTTGCGACCCGTGCTACTGATGTAGCCTGATGGGGTGAAGATGCGTACCGAGTACGTGCCCGAACCGAGGCCACCGAAGGTGTAACCTCCCGCTGCATTCGTAATCGTGCCGGTAAGGACGACGCCGTTGTCGTCGAGTAACTGCACGCCGACACCGGCGATGCCCTTTTCACCGGAATCAAGGACGCCGTTGTTGTTGGTGTCTTCCCAAACGAAGTTACCGACTTCCATTGGGCGGAACAGGCCGAAGTCGATCGTCGTATTCGCGTCGTTCGGCAACGTGCCCGTCGTGTTGGGGTTCGCGACATTACCTGCGGCAGCGAGCGTCACGGGTGCCGAGCGGATTAGGCCGTTTGGCTGGAGCGTGCCGTGATCTTGGTTGTCGGTGTTTGTGGAAATCCCCGGTTCGTAAGGCCCGGTGGGCGAGCCGTTCTTGCCGGTGCTCGTGGAGTATCCCGCTGGTGCTGCGATCTCGACGACATAGGTGCCGGGGTCGAGTTCGCTGAAGTTGTAGATTCCCTGTGCGGAAGTCAACGTCGTGGCGAGTTTTGTCGTGCCGGTCGCATCGTACAGGTTGACGACGACATTCCCGATACCGAGTTCGTTTGGCCCCTTAATGCCGTCGTTGTTGACATCGTCCCAAACGAAGTTACCAAGCGAAACGAACGACTTGTTGAAGAAACCCACGTCGAACGTGTGGTTCGATTGCCCACCGATACCCGTGCTGACATTCACCACGGCGTTCGTGCCGACAATGGTGGCATCCGAATCGCGGGCGTCGGCATTCGCGCCGGCACCTGCGTTGGCGGTCGTGAGTGTCTTCTTCGCCAAACTGGGTTGCCCCAGATCGATACGCAGTTGATACTGCGAGTTTTGCAACAGGTTCAAGCCGACGATTTTGCTCGGCGTCGAGACACCCGCAAGCGACGAGAAATAGTAATTGCCGTTCGCGTCGGTCGTTGCCGTTCCGAGCGACACGTTGGCATCCGAGAAGAGTTGAACTTCCACGCCTGCGAGTGGAGTTTCCCCCGCGTCCTGGATGCCGTTCTTGTTCGCGTCGTTCCAGATGTAGTTGCCGATTTCAATTGGCGGCGGCGCGGTGACCGCGATCAGATCGCCGACACCGTTCGCTTTGGCGAAGGTCGTGTTCGCGTCGGAAAAGTCCGTGAAGTACAACTCGTAACTTCGCTGAATGCCTCCAGTTGTCGAGTCGAACCAACGCACCCCGCCGGTGTTGACCGCACCGGGAATTCGCACGGGGTCAAACGCGGTCGTGGCGAGTTGATTGAAGCCCGGAATCTGCAAGATGCCACCGAGCGAGACTTCGTCGTGCTCGGTCTGAACGCCAACCGGTGGCTTCGTCGGATCGCGTGGCAGTTCGTCGTTAAAGTAGAACTCTGCGCCGCCTGGACCTTGACCCGTGTTCTGCGGTCCGGTGCCGATCGTGCCATTCGGGTTGCGGCCGTTCGATTCGAGCGTCCAGCCTGCCAACGACGTTGCGGGGTTCGCTTGCGCAGCATCGAGGTTGCCGTTGGTGTTGATGAATGCGCGAAGCGTATCGCCTGCGGGAATCCCGAAGAACGAGAAGTTGTTCGGCTGCGTCGGGTCGTCTGGCGTCAGTCGGCCGAATTGATCGCTCGAACGATCGCGAATACCGAGCGAGATATTGCCGTTCACGTCGAACGACAGGCCCGTCAGCATCGGTTGCGGGTAGCTCGCGCGACCGATCGCCTCCGGTTGTTGGGCCACCGTGCGGAACGTCGGCGACCACGGGTTCCATTCGGCGGCGTCGGGCGGTGCGATCCCGTTCGGGAAGTTGCCGTTCTGATTCCCACCCATGTGGATGATGCCGCGATCGTAATTGAGCGCGATCTCGAACACGGCTTCGGTCGTAGTTGTCTGACGCGCGAGGTTGACGAACGTTCCCTTCGCGGGATCGAACGCAAACACGTACGCCTTCAAATCTTGACGTCGCTGGCTCGCCTCCGCAGAGTTGACGGCACCGATGTAAACGAGTCCGCGGTACGATTGAACCGCAAATGGTCGCAAGTCGCCGAGTGGATTCGCATCGGTACGGCCCGTCACACCGGCCGGGATTGGCAGATCGAAACGCTGCACGGTTGTGCTGTTGAGCGTGCCCGATGTTGGTACCGAATACAAACGCCGGTCGCCGAGGGCGATGGTAAACATCCGACTCGCGTCGGCGTTCACATCAAGGCCTCCGAGGGAGATTTTACCGATGGTGTCCCAACCGAGGTCGCGGGTAACGCCGGTGCTATCGACGAAGCGAACGAGGCCATCGCGTGCATAATCTAAAAACGACGTGTAATTCTGGCGAAACGCGACGGGATTGTTGTTCTGATCGCGGAATACATCGAGCAAGTTGCCAGCTGGCTTGTTCGGGAAAATCGAGTTGAGGTCAGCATACAGCGTACCGCCGGTACCACTCGTACCCGATTGATAAATGGCACTAGGACCATTGGGGCCGAAGCTGGTGTGCCGTTTCGCGTACGATGCGGCGTAGATTTTGTTCTGCACGCGGTCGTAAGTCAAGCCCCACGTCGTACCGACATTGTCGTAGCGCAACGACAAATCGTGCGTGGTTGGGTTGCGGTGGTTCGCCTGGTTCTTATCGGCATCTTCCGAACCCGATGCATTTGGGAAACTGACGACGACACCCGTTCCAGGGTTAAAGTCGTTTGCCATGATCCCGCCAAATACGTATTGGCTCGTAACGAGTAACGGATTGTCCGGGCTGAAGTCTTCTGGGCGAACCAGCGACAGGTTGACGTTGCCAGCATTCCCCGCGGGCACGAACTGTACGGCGGTATTTGCCGAGGTGCCCTGGGGGCCGAAGAAGATCCCTGTAGGAAGGTTCGTAAATTCGACGCGGAGCGGGCCGCTATTTGACGTATTCAGGCTATACGCACCGGTTGCGTCGCTCGTGGTCTGCGTGACGACGGCATTATTCGCGTCATACGCCGTGACGAGGATACCCGCGATACCGCGATCGATCGCAGTCGGGGTCGTGCCGAGTCCCGCATTCGGAACTTGGCCGTTCGTGTCGAACGTGCCGTTGGCGTTGTAGTCTTGGTACACGATCCCCGTCACCGACGGAATCGCACGATCTTCGAGGACGACGAATTCGAGTGCGACCGGAGCCGATGGCTTGGTCCGATTCTTGGCAGACTTCCGTGTCCGCGATTTTTCAAACTGATTGCCGAGCATAATTGAAGCCTCTCATGGTGTGAGATACAAACCCCTGGCTTTCCAACGTCCGTGTCGAATGCTAAAAAATCCGCACAACCGTCGACTTCGTTCGATGAATCCCATTCGAAAAAAGCGTTGCTGGGGCAGGCGTAAACGAGGCGGTTATTCCTGGGCGAGAATATTCCGCACCCGCAAGACACTATTATCTTACAAAATCATATACCTCCGCAAGTCAAATTCGTTACTGTCGCCCCAAATTAACAAAATGTATCGCACGTTCAGCTTCTGCATCCTAACGATTGTGCGCTTTACGCCAGTTGAAATGGCCGCTGGCCACCCGTTTGGGCAATTCACTGATCGATCAAATGCACGGGATTAACGGTTAAACCCGATGTGTGAGGTGTGCGGAGTCTAGCGAAATGAGTTCCACTCCCGCCAGCCCATATGTACTTGGGCTAACCCCAGTACGACTCACGGAGGAATCCCATGCTCACCCGTTTTCTCGGAGGCGTTGCCGTTTGTGTTGGTGCGGCAGGTGGACTGTCTGCCCAGCAGCCGGCACCCGTCAAACCCGTTAAAGCTGCGCCCGCTGTTCGACTGGCACGGGCAGTCGTCGATGCACCGATTACGACTTTGCCTGCCACACCAGTCACCGCAGCACCGACACCGGCGATGGTACCCACCACCGTTGGCAGCGATTTACTCGCGAACGGTGGGGCTAGTATGACGTCGTGCCCCACCTACGGCGATTGCCCCGCACCAGCGGCGGCCTGTTGCACGCCGTGCGGCCCACTCGGGCGGTTTTGGGTCGATGCCGGGTACGTCTTCTGGACGACCTCCGGTATGAACGTCCCGCCACTCGTTACCAGTGCACCCGTCGGAACGCCCCGTTCCATCGCGGGTGCCCTCGGCCAACCCACGACGACGATCCTGTACCCAACGAAACAGTTGAACAACAAGTTTCGTAGCGGGTTCTATCTGAACGCGGGGCTATGGCTCGACGAGTGCCAGAAGTTCGGCATCGAAGGCAACTTTTTTTACCTGGGCAACGCGAACAGCCGGTTCACCTCCGGTTCGGATGGCTCGCAAGTCATCACGCGGCCGTTCTTCAACACGAACCTGAATCGCCCCGATACGCAATTGGTGTCATTTCCCGATACTCAATTAGTGTCGACCCCCGGAATTTTGGCCGGTAGTGTGACTGTCAACTCGAACACTAGCCTAATCGGTGGCGGTGCGAACTTCGTTAAGAACCTTTGTTGCGGGCCGTGTGGCCGTTTCGATCTGTTGCTCGGCTATACGTACCTGAACTTGACCGACGAAGTCAACATTCGCGAAGACCTGACGTCGTTGCCTGGCCAGACGAACGTCATCCCCGGTACGCGGTTCATCGTCAACGATAACTTCCGTACGACGAACGATTTCCACGGTGCCAACATCGGCTTTGCCACCGAGCGTCGATACAGCCATTGGTACGTCGGCGTGCGTGCAGGTGTCGCCCTCGGCGTCAATCACCAGGTCGTCGAAATCAACGGGTTCACGACGATCACCCCACCGGGTGGCCCCACGCAAACCTTCGCCGGTGGCTTGCTCACGCAGCCATCGAACATCGGCCGCTACTCCCATGACCAGTTCGCTGTGATGCCGTGGGTCGGTGCGAAACTCGGTTGCCAGATCACGCCACGACTTCGGACCTACGTCGGGTATGACTTCATGTACCTGAACAACGTCGTCCGAGCGGGCGATCAGATCGACCTCCGCGTTGATCCGAACCAGATTCCGACCTTCAGCGGTGCGAATCGTACGCCTGGCCAGTTCCCAGCCTTCAACCGGAACACGACCGGCCTGACCGTGCAAGGCATCCGCATCGGTATGGAGTTCCGGTACTAACTCTGACTCTCACGCAAAACGCCCGCAGAGACCATCTGCGGGCGTTTTTTCGTTCTCATAATCGACGTAAGTCACAATTGCGAAAGTTCTAAAACCGTGTTTTTCGTATTTTTTTCGTCTCAAAATACCACTTTTTGATCGCAAATCGCGGATGCGTTTCGAGGTTTTTTGCCAGATCATGTGATCCTGTCATGGGTTGAGTCGAATGCACTTCATTCCACACTTGCCGTAAGTACCGACCTTTTCGGGTCACTATGCGCCTTTTCTATGTCATTGCGCGCACTTTCTATGTCATTGCGCGTCCTTTCTGTGTCATTTCGGCGCACTTTTGAGTACGTCCGTGCACGACGCAAATTCCGACTTACGTCAAATCGACTAAAACTTATTGACTTTGCGAAATTAGATGGATGCACCAACCCAAAGTCCACGAACTTACGCGTCTGGCGGACCCTCGCTGGCGCTTTTTGAAGTTGCGCTATTCCGCAATTCAACAATCGGCACTTGAAATACTTGCGTTTCCAAAAATCCGTTTTTCGGCCTGTAGGGCCGATTCTGTCAGCCCAAGGCGAAGTCGGCGAAGCCTTGGGTATCGGTGTCACAACACCATCGGGCCTGAAAGGTCCGTTCAGGGTGCATCGCCCGAGCGATCCATTGTGACAATCCGAACCATCCTTTTTGAGGAGAGGCTCGGTTTATGGGTGAGGTCTGAACGGCCACTTTCAGTGCCGAATCGTGAAGAATGACGGTCCCCAAGGCTTTGCCTTGGGCTGGCAGAACGAGCCATTCAGGCTCGAAGATTGTCTGTCGTCTACGCACGGATCGTAAACAGAGCAACTTCAAAACGCGCTAGCGAGGAAGTCGTGGCGTGTCTTCGAGACGCGACGCAATCGGCACGTTGCCAAACGGCGTTTACTCGACCGCGATCGTATAGACATCGGTGGTGCCGGAGCGGTTCGACACGAACGCGAGACTATTGCCGTCGGGCGACCAAGTGGGTGACGTGTCTTGCCCGGGATGTGCCGTGAGGTTTTTCGCTGCGGTGCCGTCGGCGTTCATCAGCCAGATATCGAAGTTCCCCGAACGGTTGGAAACGTACGCGATGCGTTTGCCATCGGGCGACCAAACGGGCCATGAGTCGAGGAAATCGCCGTCGGTGATGCGCACGACTTTCGTGCCATCCGCGAGCATCGTGAACAGCTTCTGCCGACCCGTTCGCCCACTGCTGAAAGCAATCTGTTTGCCATCGGGCGACCATGCCGGGTGTAAATCGAAGGCAATTTCGCTCGTCAACCGCTTCTGGTTCTTGCTCTCGGCATCGACGGTGTACAGTTCCGCGTTGCCGTCGCGGGTACTCACCCAGAGCATCGTTTTGCCATCGGGCGACCAACGTGGCGACTCCTCGAATGCCTTGTGCGGTATAAAGACTTTGTCGTCGCCACCATCGGCGGCACACGTGTTAATTTGAAATTTGCCATCCTGCCCCTGAAGCGTGTCGTAGACGTACGCGATGCGTTTGCCATCGGGCGACCAACTCGCATCGAAGTACGGCATCGTGTGGCCAGGGATCAACTCCTTGAGTTCCTTGCCGGAACTGGCCATTGTCCAGACGGTCATTTTGCCAACGTGAATCCGCGTGAGTAATAGCTTCGTGCCATCGGGGGAATACTGCAAATGCTGCTTGTATCCGCCATCGGTCGTCAAACGCACCGGCTCCGCCGCGTGAATATCGCCGACGCAAACCACGATGGCAACGAACGCAGTCAATGTCGATCGCATGTTTTGGGAACCTTTTGTCAAGTCGTTTACATCCATTCGGATGTCGTGTCCGTCATCCGGCGTTTCCGCTACAACTCACACTGTCGGGCATTTTACCCGACTTGCAGTGAGTTCGCCTTCAACGAGGTCGCGTCGTGGACAAGATTATTCAAATGATCATGAGTCTGTTCGGTTCGAGCATCAAGAAAAAAATTACCGATGCTATCATGAACGTGATGTTAAAAGGCAAATCGGACGATGCGGGTGCGAGTGGCGGCAGCCCGTTGGATATTCTGCTCGGCCAGTTCAAGGGTAAAGGGATGGCCGACACCTTCGGTTCGTGGGTCGGCACCGGCGAAAACAAGGCGATCAGCCCCGAGCAAGTCAAGGACGTCGTCGGCGAAGACAAGATGAACGAGATGGCCAAACAATCGGGGCTGTCGCTCCCCGATCTCGCAAAATCGCTCTCGAAGTACCTGCCAATCGTCGTCGACAAAATGACGCCCAACGGCAAAATGCCCGGCCAGTAAGCATCGTCCCATGGGCCACGTGAGCGGTCCCTTCAGGACCGAAAACAGAACCCCGACCCTGAAGGGGTCGCTCTGTCAGCCCATGGTGGAACCATGGGACGCGACGGTATAAGCACATCAGTTCAGCCGCTTCCCAATTGATTGATCCGGGAACGGGCATTCGACGCGCAGGTTTCCCACTCGTCATTCGACAAAATCTCCAAGATCTCCAATGGCGTCTTCTTGTTCAAAGCAACCGCATTTCTCACAGACTCCTGTCTGTCTATCGCCA
>JANXNT010000054.1 GCA_025353985.1 Limnoglobus sp. | reverse complement strand
ACTGGCACGATTTCCGGCATGATTTTCCGGCCAGCCCGCAGCGCAAGCAAGGGGCTTCCTCCCACAACAAACTCCCTCCCCTTGCTTGCGCAGCGGGCTGGCACGATTGCGTAGTCACTGCCCTTCGCTCACGTATCGAATCGCGTTCTGGAAGTACTCGTCGTCTTCGATCCAGCCCGTGCTGCCGTGTTCGGTGAACCACTTTCGCCGACCGGCTTTCTTTGCTCGACCGTCGCAAATCAACCCCGCCGCATCCGAAAGGCGTCTCGAACACCACGCCTTGAGTTGGTTCATCACATCGTCGGCGATTCGCTCGGCAGTGACCACAAGATGCACGTGATTGCTCCGCGCATTGCGAACATGCAACTTCCAACCGCGAATTCGGCAATGGTCGTCGATCGTCTGTTCGAGTATGCGTCGTTAGGCTTCGTTGAACAAGACCGCAAACTCGACGAGACGAAATTGCATTTGGTTATGCAGGACAACATCGGGCGGCAACACGCACGGTTTACCACTAAATACCCAGCCACGCGGATCGCCATGGAGCCACGTGCCATAAGCCGTCCAGGTGATGTGGTAAGCCATCGGCCACATGATGCACTCCTACCCGGTCAGGTGTGATTTTCCGACTCAATTCCGGCCAGCCCGCAGCGCGAGCAAGGAGTCCCGCCTACGACGAAAGATTCCGGCCAGATTTTCCGGCTAGCCCGCAGCGCAAGTAAGGGGCTTCCACCCACGATGAACTCCCTCCCCTTGCTTGCGCAGCGAGTTGGCACGATTCCAGCACGATTCCGCACGGTCACTTCACCCGTGGCGGCGCGAGTTCGCGGGGTTTTGGCACAGCCATCTTCGCTTTGCAATCGCCGATCTGTTTCTTGAGGATTTTCACTTCGTTCGCGAAGAACTCCGGTCGCTCGAACTTCGCGGCCACGGCCAACGACTTTTCATACCAGCCAATCGCCGCCGCATAGTCTTCTGTTTTCTCGGCCATTATGCCGAGCTTGTCGAAGCTAATCAGCAAGTCGTGCTGTGACTGTACGTTTTTCGGATCGGAGTCGGCGAGCCGATGATCGATCGCGAGTGCCTGCGGCTTGCGTCAGGATCAATTGTGCCGTAGTCGCTTGTTCCACATCGTTCGCGCGATTGGCTTGCCACAGGCTCATGCTGATTCCTGCGGATAGCACCACGAACACCATTGCTGCGCTCCATGTCAGCACTCGCCGCCGCGTGTCCGAACGGGCTTTGCCGATCTCGGCTTGCTTCGCGCGTTCGTCGGCGGCGGCACGGAGTTTCGCGACTTCATTAGCGACTTCGGTGCCGTTCGCGGGGCGGTCGCTTGGCTCCGCAGAGAGGCAGCGTTTCGCGAGGGCGACCCATTCGGGTTCTGCACCGCTAGAATCGAGGCGACCAAAGGCGTCGCCGAGTTTGCCCTGCGCGGCCAGTTGCCGCGTGCTTTCCGCGCTAACATCAATAAATGGCGGCCTGCCCGTTAAAATCGTGCAAAGTATCGCGCCGAGGCCGAACACATCCGAACGCGAGTCGATCTTGTCGACCGCGCCGATCGCCTGCTCGGGCGGCATGTATGCGGGCGTGCCCATGTAGTCGCCAAAACGCGTGTCGCTGTCGCTGTCGGAGTCGCGCGCGGAACGAATGTGCGTTTCGGTCGAAATTGTAAGACCTTGCTCGCGCTGCGGGCTGGCATGAGCGCCCAGGACTTTTGCGAGGCCCCAGTCCATGACCTGCACTTCGCCGAATGCACCGACCATGATGTTCGCGGGCTTTAGGTCGCGGTGGATGACGTTGCGTGAATTCGCGTAGCCGACCGCGAATGCGATCGTTTCAAACGTCGCGATGAAACTCGCAGGGCGGACATCGGGACTCTTCAACAGTGAGTCGAGCGTTTCGCCCTTGATGAGTTTCATCGCGATGAATGGCCGGTCGTTCGCCATCGTGCCAACGTCGTGAATCGCGGGGATGCCGGGGTGCTGGAGTTGTGCCGTGATGCGGGCTTCTTCAACGAATCGCTTCGCCTCGGGGCTATCCGCCGCAAAGTGGGGTTGCAACAGCTTGATCGCAATATCGCGGTCGAGCGCGACGTCCCGCGCAAGATAGACGATGCCCATGCCGCCTTGCCCAACGATTTCGTATTTCTCATAGCCATCGGGGAACATCTCGGGCGCAGAACGTAGTGCCGACACACGCTCCTGTTCTGGCGTCGCCGCCTGCGTACGTTCCGAATCGGGGATGGGCAAATTCATGGCGGCGACTCCGGGTTTCCACGCATTCTACAGGAGCCAATCGCATCGGCATACGAAAATCTGGCAGAGTCAAACTCACCTCGATTTGGCGTCATCCACACGAATTTTCGAAGTCAATAAATTATGGACGATTTGACGTAAGTCGGAATTGTGCGATGTGCACGGACGTACCCAAAAGTGTCTCAAAATGACACAGAAAAGGCGCGTCCGGTCAATCTTGGTGCCATATTGGTACCCATTCGGTCGATTTTTGGTCCGATTCGGTCGATGTTTTCGCCGCGTGCTAATCGAGGTATCGTAGACGCAAACCACGACAGGAATGACGGATACGGCAAAGATGCGCAAAACCGATAAGCGAGAGTCGATCAAAAAGTGGCATTTTGAGACGAAAAAAACACGAAAAACACGGTTTTTGAACCTCCGCAATTCAGACTTACGTCGATTATGAATCTCAAAATACACGACTTATGGCGACCATTCTGGAAATCTCGCGGTGAAGATTCTTGCGTGATGCTCGACAGTTGCGTAAGAATTCATATGCTCTTATTCGATCAGTCCACGCCCAGCACCATACCGAGAGACTCTATGAGCGAAACTGTGGCCAAGGACGCGAAAACCGGGATGGAATTCCTGCCGATCGACACGTTGTGCGTGAATACGATACGCACACTATCGATGGACGCCGTACAAAAAGCGAACTCCGGCCACCCCGGTGCGCCGATGGGTCTCGCACCCGTCGCCTACACGATTTTCAACCGCCAGATGACGTACGATCCGGCCGACCCGACATGGTTCAACCGCGACCGCTTCGTGCTGTCCAACGGCCACGCCTCGATGCTGATTTACAGCGTCTTGCACCTCATCGGCGTCAAGCCGATCGATGGCAAACGACCCGTAACGCTCGACGAAATCAAGCGGTTTCGCCAACTCGACAGCGCCACGCCCGGCCACCCGGAATACCACCTGACGAGCGGGGTCGAAACTACCACGGGGCCACTCGGCCAAGGGATCGGCAACGCGGTCGGCATGGCAATCGCTCAAAAGTGGCTCGCCGCGAACTACGCCAAGCCCGGCTACGAAAACCTCTTCGATCACAACATTTACGCGATTTGCGGTGATGGTTGCCTCATGGAAGGCATCGCCAGCGAAGCCGCATCACTTGCGGGGCACTTGCAACTCGACAACTTGTGTTTGCTTTACGACGACAACAGCATCACCATCGATGGCCGTACGACGCTCGCGTTCACCGAAGACGTCGGCGCACGCTTCGCCGCATACCACTGGAACGTGCTTCGCGTCAGCGATGGCACCGACCTGAGCAGCGTGTCGGCGGCGATCGACAGCTTCAAGAAAACGAAGGGCCGCCCGACGATTGTCATCGTCAAAGGCATCATCGGCTTCGGTGCCCCACACAAGGCCGACACCGAACACGCCCACGGCGAACCGCTCGGCGACGAGGAAATTCGCGGTGCGAAACGCTCGTACGGCTGGCCGGAAAACGAGTCGTTCCTCATACCTGCCGGTGTGTACGAACACTTCCAAGCGAACATCGGCAAGCACGGTGCGGCGGCACATGCGACGTGGAAGACGAAGTTTGCCGATTACAAAGCGAAATTCCCCGAACTCGCGGCGCAGATCGAGCAAATCCAAGGCAACAAACTGCCGGCCGATTGGGAGAAAAGCGTTCCCGTGTTCCCCGCCGACCCGAAGGGAATGGCCACCCGCGATTCGTCGGGCAAGGTGCTGAACGCCATCGCGAAAGCGGTGCCGTGGATGGTCGGCGGTTCGGCCGACCTCGCGAAGTCGAACAAGAGCAAGCTCGCGTTTGAAGGCGCAGGCGATTTCCAGGCAGCCAGCCCCGCCGGCCGCAACGTGAACTTCGGCGTTCGCGAACATGCGATGGGGTCGATCTGCAACGGCATGGCACTCAGCGGGTTGCGTTCGTTCGCCGCCGGGTTCTTGATTTTCAGCGATTACGGCCGTGCCGCAATTCGGCTCGCTTCGATCATCGAAAAGCCGGTCATCTACGTGTTCACGCACGATAGCATCGGCGTCGGCGAAGACGGCCCGACTCACCAGCCAATCGAGCAAATTGCCTCTTTGCGAGCGATTCCCGGCTTGATCGTGCTTCGCCCTGGCGATGCGAATGAAGTCTCCGAAGCGTACCGCATTGCGATGCTGCAAACGCACCACCCGGTGATTTTGGCACTCAGCCGTCAAGCGGTGCCGACGTACGACCGGACGAAGTACGGTGCCGTCAGCGGCGTGGCCAAGGGCGGCTACATCTTCGGCGATGCCGCGGGTGGCAAGCCCGATGTCATCCTCGTCGCAACGGGCACGGAACTGATGCTCGCCGTCGAAGCCTACGAGAAACTGACCGCCGAGGGCGTCAAGGCCCGCGTCGTCAGTTTGCCATCGTGGGAATTATTCGAGATGCAACCGCAAGCCTACCGCGACAGCGTGCTGCCACCCGCCGTGACGGCCCGCGTATGCGTCGAAATGCTCTCGGCATTCGGCTGGGAACGCTACGCCGGAAATACGGGCACGATCATCGGCATGAAGTCGTTCGGCGCATCGGCCCCGCTCAAAGACCTGATGGTCCGCTTCGGCTTCTCTGCCGAGATCGTTTATCAGGCCGCAAAAGCGCAACTGGCGAAGAAGTAGTTCGTACAATGTGAATTGTGTTGTCATCGACGCGAAGGCAATTGCCTTCGCGTTGTCGTTCCATTTGAAGTGGAGTCGGTTGTGGAGAAGACGGAATTACGAATCGTGGCCGGTACGCTCAAGGGTCGCAGGCTTCAATGCTTCGTCCACCCGGACATGCGCCCGACGCCGCAAATGGTCCGCGAGGCGCTATTCAGCATCCTCGGGAACGCGATTCCGGGGCGCATGTTCTACGACATCTTCGCAGGCACCGGAATCATCGGTATTGAAGCGATCAGCCGTGGGGCCAGCGATGCCCGACTGATTGAAATGAACGCGAAACAAGTGACGGACATCCAGAAGAACGTCGACCGCTTCGGTATCGCCGAACGCGTGCAAGTACTGCGTGCGGACGTGTATCGCTGGGCGGAACGCTGGGTGCCGATCGCCCGTAGCGGCCCGGTGAACTTGTTCTTCAGCCCGCCGTTCGCGGACCTCGACCCGGTCAAACTCGAAGCGTTCCTTGGCATGGTCAAAAGCCTGATGGAGAAGGCACCTGAAGAAACCGTGTTGACGATCCAGGCCGAAGATGGCTTTCCCACGGAATCGTTGCCCGGTAAAGCCGAACTGTGGGACGTAAGAAAATACGGCCGTAACCTACTAATGTTCTACGTGAAAGACACCGCTTCTGAGATGCCCGTGGCTGAGGAAGTCACCGAGAAGAACGTGGTGTAGTAAGCGGACACAACAAAAGCATAAAGCCCAGAGCAATGCTCTGGGCTTTATGCTTTTCAAGGGCTATTTCTTGTCTTTCTTTTCGTACTTCTTCATGCCGTCGACAACCTGTTGTTTTTGCTCGGGCGTTTGAACGGGGGCCTCTTCTTTACCGCATCCGACAAACGAGAGACAAATTGCGAACGTTGCCAGCGAGAGAATTCTTCGAGTGAACATACTTCAAAGGCTTTCGTGAATGAGGAGGATTCGTGAGATACCCGGCGAGGAGTCGACTCGCTCGCCGAGAACTTCGATGATTTTAGTCCAAGTTTGGAACGGAGCCATCGTTGCGAAGTGCGGCTTGTTGCAGGACGGCGAGTGTCATGCTGTCGCGGAGAAAGCGAACCGAGCCATCGGCGAGTGCTGCGTTGACGCCACCGGTGTGAGCCGAGTTCAGCGGAATGTTCGCTCCGGAATTAAAACAGACGCCGTAAGTGCCTGCGGTCCCTCCTGAACACGCGCAACAGCCACCAGGCGTTACCCCGTCGTCCCAGCCACGTTTCTGATTGATTGGGTAGCGAATCGTCGTCGTGTTAAATGCACGATTGTCGCCGCTGTTTGCCGTTGCTCC
>JANXNT010000674.1 GCA_025353985.1 Limnoglobus sp. | reverse complement strand
CAAACCAACCAGGCGTTCGGTAGACAAGCTGAATCGATCAATCCGGCGATTTCGTCGGATGGTACGGTGGTAACGTTCCTCTCGAACCGCAGCGCGGAAGCCGTACTGCCACTCCTCCCCGTACAAACTCCGGCAATCATCGATCAGCGATCCCGCCTGCGAGTGTTCGACAACGGCGATGCGTCGCCGGACTTGTTCCTCACGGACATGAGCGGTATCGACACGCCGGGCGGCGGGTCGTTCAAGACCACGGTGATTTCGAAGGTCGGGTCGGGTTTCGTATCTTACGATACCGTCGCCACCACGACGGTCATCATCGGAGGAACGAGCTTCACGCGGCCGATTCAAGTCGACGTGCAGACGTATACCACCGTCGGCGGATCGTCCCCCAACGGTGCCGTCACCGTCGATACGGCCGGGCGATACCTCAGCGGCGATGGCTTCACCGCAGTGTATACCAGCGACTTCGATCCTTCGCTACTCAATGCGCGGCAGTTTCGAGGGGCGTTGACCGCGACCGATCCGAGTATCCAGTTCACCTACCAATCCAGCAACGCCGCGACACGACGACAAGAAGTATACTGGACGCGTGTCGGAGCATCGAGCAGTTTTCAGAATGCCACTCGACTCGTCACTTCGACCGTCGATAAAAACGCGGTGGGACAAATTCGCTCGATCGGTGCCGGTGGCGGATTCGCGCAGAACGCGATCATCGCACGCGACGACAGCGCGACCGTCGTGTTTACGGCCAGCATTGGTACGTCGGACGCGAGCAGCCAACTCGTCGCGGGCTTCACGGGCGATGTCAATCGCCAAGAAATTTACTCGCGGCGTATGATCGGGGAAATCGGCGACACCGCCACCCTCGTGACGGCGATCAACAAATCGACGAACAGCGCGGGCAACGGCACGTTACCGATCGGCAACGCGGCCACCAACGGCGTCGATCCCGCCTCGTACCAAGTCACCCCCGGTGGCGATAGTGTCGTCTTCACGAGTTCGAGTTCGAACCTCGTTTCGACGACAAAAGACGCGAATGCGGCAAACGACGTGTTCCTCAAAAACATCATCGGGAACGTGACGACCGGCAACTTGAAAGTCATCAGCGTTCGCCCAGGTGGACTCCTAACGGGTACGAAGGCGGCGACCCGACCTGCCATCTCGAGCGATGCCCAATACGTCGCGTTCGAAAGCGCAGGCACCGATTACGTCAATCAAGCGGTCACGATTGTCAGCGATACCAACGGAGTCTCGGATGTGTTCGTTCGCGATACCACCGCTTCGACCACCGGCGTTGCGAGTACCGTAGCCAACGGTGCGACGACGGGCAACGGGGCCTCGTCCACTGCGTTCGTCGGTTCGAATGGAATTAGCGGGCGCGTCATCTTCAACAGCGTCGCGACGAACATCGACGCGCGATTCCCCATCACGCCGGGAAATACCGACGTTTACAGCAACGATCTGCCGCTCCAAGGATTAGGCAACACGCCGACGACCGATGCCCAACGCAAGGGTGCTGTCGCCGGGGGTCGCCTCGCCACGGCGGCGTTCGTCGAATTCACTGGTGCGGGCCTCACCACCGTCGGCGACCGCTTCTCGCCGTTCCCTGGCTTCACGGGCGAACTTCGCGTTGCGACCGCAGATGTTACCGGCGACGGTGTCCTCGATATGGTCGTCGGCTCCGGCCCTGGCGGCGGGCCGCGCGTCGTCGTTATCGATGGTGCCAGCGGCAAAACCGTCATGAACATTCTCGCCTTCGAACCGACCTTTCTGGGCGGCGTCAACGTCACTGCAGCCGACTTCAACGCCGATGGCTTCGCCGACATTGTCATCGGGGCCGATAATGGCGGCGGTGCTCGCATCAAGATCATCGATGGGAAAACCAGCGTCACGTTCGCCGACTTCTTCGCGTACGAGCCATCCTTCCGAGGCGGCGTTCGCGTGGGCGTTGGCGACCTGGGACGATTCACGACCAATCCGGTAACGGGCGCTGCGATTATCATTCCGACCCCCGATGGCGTACCGGACCTGATTGCCGGAGCAGGCATCGGCGGTGGGCCGCGCGTCAGCGTGTTAGACGGTGTGTCGCTGACGAAAAATCGCGCCGACCGCATCACCGATTTCTTCGCATTCGAGAACAGCCTCCGCAACGGCGTTTACGTGTCGGGCGGCGACTTCAACAGCGATGGACTGAAGGACGTTGTCGTCGGGGCGGGGCCGGGTGGCGGTCCGCGGGTCCAGGTCTTCGATGGCAAGAGCCTCATCATCACGCCCGATGCACCGGCTTCGCTCATTAACTTCTTCGCCTTCAGCGACACCTCCCGCAATGGTGTTCGCGTGGCCGTCAAGAACATCGATGGCGACGGCGTGCCCGATCTGCTCGTGGGCGAAGGATCCGGGAACATCTCGCGCGTCCGCACCTTCGCCGGTGGCCGACTCGACGCACTCAAAACCCCGAACCTCCTCGACGACACCATACTGTTCGACGACTTCTCCAGCCTCAACGGCGCGCAAGTCGGTTAAGAACGGGAGAATGTTCGGTGAGATTATGCCCACGGGGACGATTCCCGTGGGCTTTTTCGTGCGCCGGTCGTTACACTGGCCGGAGTCACACTCGCTTCGCGAACGGAGGCCGTACGGTGAATCGCACAGTCAAGAAATCGCTACTTGGAATCGGCTGCGCGGTCGTCGCGCTCGCCGTGGCACTGGCCAGACAGTCCGAAACCGCAGCGGCACCACGAATTGACCTCAAACCCAATGCACACTGGGTCTTCAATAGCGAAGGCGTCGTGTCGCGAAAAGTCACGGATCGTGCGGGTGTGCTACACGGTACAATTCTCGGCGAACCGACATTGAATACGGACGCCTCCTGCCTCGAACTGAGCAATCCGAACGACGGCGTGAGCATACGCGCCGCCGTGACACCCGATGCAGACTTCCTGCCCAAAGAAGCCTTTACGATTGTCGCGAGGGTTCGCGTCGACGAGCCGACCGAGTGGGGTGCGTTCCTCGGTTGCATCCAAGACAACGGCCCGAAGGAGAAAGGCTTCGTCGTC
>JANXNT010000669.1 GCA_025353985.1 Limnoglobus sp. | reverse complement strand
TGGAACATGACGCATTCGCACCAGCGGGTGCATTCCGCGTCACAAAAAACAGAACGACAGTGCCCGAGTGAGCGACCGCGTCCCATCACACTGACAGTATATGCAAACGGTGGATGAGAAGCGGCAATTTTGTCCAGAATTTGTTTGACAGCAGTCGACTGTCAGGCCTGCTGACTAAAATTTTCGCGCGGCCACAGTTCGGCTAGCCTGCTTCCTCGACATTTTGTTACAGCTATTCAAACACCGTTCCCGTTTGGAGTAGTCGATATGCGACTCGCCATGGTTTTATTTCTGCTCGCCGATTGTGCGATGGCGTTCGCGGCCCCGATGCCGACGTTCGACGATGCGCCTTTGCGTGCGATTCAATTCGTAGACAAGAACGAAGGTTGGAGCGTGGGCGACGATGGCGTGATCTGGCACAGCATCGACGGTGGCAAGAACTGGGAACGACAGAAATCGGGTACGCGTGCCAGTTTGCGTTCGGTGCATTTCTCGACGCCGTACACCGGTTGGGTGGCGGGGCGCGTCGAAAAAGCGGGCGACGCAGCGAGTATGGGCGTGCTGTTGCACACGACTGATGGCGGAATTTCGTGGAATGAAACAGCAACGAATCTGCTGCCGGGGCTGAACATCGTGCGGTTTTTCGATGAAAAGAACGGCATCGTCGTCGGCGATGGCTGCCCGGGTTACCCCGCAGGCACGTTCACAACCAACGATGGCGGCGGCAGTTGGCGACCCGTCAGCGGGCCGCGAATCGCGACGTGGCTGGCGTGCGATTTCCACGATAGCAAGAGCGGCCTGATCGCAGGTGCTTGGTCGCAATCGGCGAGGTTCGTCGATGGGCCATTGCAACCGAGCCAGATGGAAATCCCCGGCAGTCGCAGCGTGCGCGCGGTGAAAATAAGCGGCAAAGATGCGATTGTCGCAGGGGATGGCGGGCTGGTGATGGTCAACCGCGACTGGCCGAATGGCATGTGGTCGCACGTCGAATTGCCACTCGACCGCGATGCGCGTTCGGTGTGCGATTTTCACTCGGTTGCGTCTATCGGGCAGAACCTCTGGCTCGTCGGACGGCCCGGCTCAATCGTACTGTTTAGCCCCGATTTTGGCCGCACGTGGGAAGCCCGCAAGACGATCGCATCGGTGCCACTGCACGCGATTACGATGCTCGACGCGAACACCGGCTGGGCGGTCGGCGAACTCGGCACGATCCTCGGCACCATCGATGGCGGCAAGACGTGGACCTCGCGGAAATCGGGTGGCCACCGTGCCGCGATTCTGGCAGTTCATGCTTCCGGCAAAGGGATTCCGTACGGCACGATCGCCCAACTCGCAGGGAAAGATGGCTACCTAGCCGCGGCGGTGCAGGTGACGTCCGCCGACGCGAAAACAACCGACCCGAAGCGTGCGACGAACGAATTTCAGATCTCGCAAGCGATGCGTTCGGTATCCGGGGCGACGGCGGAAACGCTCTGGTC
>JANXNT010000638.1 GCA_025353985.1 Limnoglobus sp. | reverse complement strand
GGCGAGATCAAAGGCGAACTCAAAACGCGTCAAAGTACGCTACTCGATATTCTTCGCGACCGGTTTGGCGAAGTTCCGGCGGAAGTCGAATTTCGGATACGCGCCGTCACCGAAGCCTCGCGGCTACAGCACGCGATCCTGCGCTCAATTCGGATTTCCACGATCGACGACCTCGAACTGTAACGGTTACTTGCAGCGGAAAAGCAGATGAATGACACACCCCCGCTGAAGGTCTTCGTGACCGATTTCGATGGCACGCTGGCGGGGGAAGACTTTTACAACCTGTTCGTGTCGCGTCTGTACCCGCCCGGTGCGCCCGATTATTGGTCCGAGTGCGTGGCCGGGCGGATTACCCATTTCGAAGCCCTTCGTAACATTTTTGCTTACGCACCCGTGGGGGAAGCGGCGATCTTGGAGTTGCTGAGAGACATGCGGTTGCCAACCGATTTGCCGCAAAAGCTGGCGATGTTGCGCGAACGCGGTTGGCAGGTCGTCGTCGCCTCGGCCGGCTGCCGCTGGTACATCGAACGGTTGCTCGAAATGGCGGGAGCCAGCCTGCCGATTTACGCCAACGGCGGGTCTATCATCGAAGGGCGATTGGTGATGGAAATGCCCGTAGATCCGACGTTTCGCGACGATTACGCGGGCATCGACAAAGCGAAGATCGTACGGTCATTCGCAGCTGATGGCACAACCGTCGCGTTTGCTGGCGATGGCGCAACCGACGTCGCCCCCGCACTCGCCGTCCCCGCCCCGTTGCGGTTCGCACGCGGTTATCTCGCCGACGTACTCAAACAGCGCCACGAACCGTTCCAGCGATTCCAAAAATGGGGCGACATCGCTGACGCGCTCCGCTAGATCGTGTCATTCTCGACCGCGAGAAGTATAATGCCTCGGTTCACCAATCAGTACACGAGGATCGCGTTCATGCGAATCTTGCTATCGGCGGCTCTGCTGGCATTCGGGATCTCGGCTTGTTCGAGCGCCACTGAGAAGAAGGAAGTCGAAAAACCGGCACCCCCCAAGAAACTCGGCATCGGCGATGCGGCCCCGATACTCAAAGTGGGTCAGTGGCTGAAAGGTACCGAGTGGAAAGGCTACGAACCGGGCAAAGTCTACGTCGTGGACTTCTGGGCAACTTGGTGCGGGCCGTGCATTTCGTCGATGCCGCACATGAACGAACTCGCACAAGAGTACAAGGAAAAGGGCCTCGTCGTAATTGCGGTCACGAACCTGGACGAACGCGGCAACACCCTCGAGAGCGTCAAGGAGTTCATCAAAACCAAGGCAGACAAGTTCCAGTTTTCGTTCGCTTACAGCGCGAACGAAGACAACTACGAAGCGTTCATGGTCGCAGCGGGGCAGAATGGAATTCCGTGTTCGTTCGTGATCGATCAAGCGGGGAAGATCGCGTTTATCGGCCATCCGAGTGAACTCGACGACATCCTGCCGGAGATTTTCTTGGGCACCTGGAAGGGCCAAGCGAGCGTCGATGCGATTCAGAAGGTGCAAGAGGAATTCGAGGCCCTGATTGGCCGCATCGAAACCGCCGTCGAGAAGGCCAACAAAGCGAACGAAGGCAAAGACGAGAAAGTAATCGACAAAGCGATTCGCGAAGCCGTCGCCGTTGCCGCCACCGATGTGCTGAAGGAGTTGCCCGCGTTCGAAAAGAAGAACCCGAATAAAGCCAAACAGACGATTTATACCGTCCAGAAAATCCAACTGGCGATGCAAGCCCGCGATGTGGAAAGCGCGAAGTCGTTCACCGAACCGTTCTTCGCCAAAGCGGTCGAAAAGAAAGACAAAAACACGATCAGCTTCGTCGCCCGGCTTTGGGGTTCGAAGGGCCTGAACCCGGATCGCAAACATATCGAAATCGCAGCAAAAGCCGCCGACGAACTGCTGCGCATCGACGCCGACGGCGGCATCTCCCCGCTAATGGTGGCAGCGCAAGCATACACTGCTGCCGGCCAGAAAGAGAAAGCCCAAGCCGCCGGGGACAAAGCGCTCAAACTCGCCGGCGATAACAAGAAGCAAAAAGAAGGCATCGAGAAAGCGCTGAAATCGTTCATGGAGTAATTTAACCGCCACGGCTTCGCCTCGACGCGCGAGCGGTTGGTTTCGTATACTGCCCTGACGACATTATCCCCGTGAACCTGGAGAAGAACGATGCGACGAATCACCCAATGGATGCTCGGTACGTTTGTGGCCGTCGTGGCTGTGGCCACCGTCGCGGCCCAAGCGCCACCGGCCCCCGCGCCCGCACCTGCACCGGCGGCGGCACCTCAACCGGCGGTTGCACCACCCGCAGCGGCAGCCACTGCGACTGACCTGTTCCCTACCAAGGCGGGCAGCAAGTGGACGTACAAAATCGGCGAAGCCCAGACGATCGAAGTCCGCGTCGATTCGGTCAAGGATGGCGAAGTCGTCCTCAGTACCGTAGTAAGCAACAAGTCGGTCGCGAAAGAAACGATCAAGGTTCAGGCCGATGGCGTGTATCGAACGAAGGTCAACGATAGCCCGATCAACCCACCCGTGAAAATCCTGGCACTGCCCGCCAAGAAGGACACCAAGTGGCTCGTCGAGACGAAAGTCCAAGAGCAAACCGTGAAGGGCAACTTCATCATCAAGGAAGAAAAAGAGAAGGTGACGATGAAGGACAAAAAGGAAATTGAAGCCGTCCTCGTGGAAAGCACTGATCTAGACGTGGCCGGTACCAAGACCACCGTTAAGACGTGGTTCGCACCCGGCAAGGGCATGATTAAGCTCCAGTACAGCATCAACGGCAATGAAGCCACGCTGGAACTCACCGATTACGTCGAAGGCAAGTAACGCTTCCCGCTATCAAACGCAGAGAGCCACCGATAACAATCGGTGGCTCTCTGCGTTTGATGTCGTTCTGAGAGTAACATCAGTCGTCGATGGCGAAGATCTTCGCGTCAGCTTTCTCCATGAGCTTGATTTCGCTCAATGTCATCATCATGAACTTCTTGCCGTCGTGCTTCACTTGCAGTTTCGTGGCGACCATCGTGCCTTCGACTTTTTTGTACGCGGTCATAAAGGATTCTTCCAACACTTCGGCCGCATCGCCACCTGCACCGGGGGAAATCGCTTTGCGGCTCGTCTTCACGAGCAAGTTGGTTTTCTTGTCGAAGTAGAGTTTGATGTCGTTCAAACCTTCCGCCGTCACGAGTACGACGTCGGTGGGGACTTCCTTGACATCTTCGTCCTTCTCGGCTTTGATCGTGTACTTCTTCGAGCCGATGAGCGGCGTGAGTTGCGAGATTTCTTGCACCATCAGCATTTGTGCCGCTTCTTGCTTTTCCGCTTTCTGAATCGGAATCACCATACCGTTCATCGTGCTCTTATTCTTGGTGCCATTCGCGATGGTGATGACGTGAATTTTCTGGCCCTGCAAGGCCATGTTGATCGACATCATGTGCTTATCTGGCAGTTCGAATGCCATCTCGCCATCGATGGTGAGATCCATGCCCATAATGCTGATGTCGCCCTTCATGTCTGCCGTAAACGCCTTGTACTTATCGAGCGCCGCCTTACCGCCGTGCGCCGTGATCGCTTTCTCCACGATCGCATTTGCCGCATCATCGGCACTAACAGGCATCGCGGCAAATACGGCCATCGCCATTCCGAGCAGCCACTTTTTCATCGTCGTTCCTTATACGTGCAGTTACGGGCGAAGTTACTCAAACATTTCTTATCACTTTACAACTTCTGGTCGGCGGCGTGTTTCGTTTCGGGCACGTCGGCGGATTCTGGATTGAACCAGCCGTCTTCGTAGACGATCCGTTCGCGTTTCTTCATCGCCATGTTTGCCGTCAACGCGAGGATCGCGTCGGCCATCGCCACTTCGCCGTGGCAACGTGGCAGGATGTCCGCGTACTTCATCTTGCCATCGGAACCCTTCTCGTAGCTCACGGGCTGTTTGAGTTCCTGCCAACGGCGCAAGCAATATGCGAAGTGTTCCATCTCGGTTCGGTACCCGCGAACGGGGGTATCCCATGCGGCGGCTCCGGGGGCTTTCAC
>JANXNT010000633.1 GCA_025353985.1 Limnoglobus sp. | reverse complement strand
GCCGCCGCCGGGGTGCGCGGCGGAACCACAGAGATACAATCCACTGACGGGGGTGCGGTAGTCCGCGTACCCGGCGACGGGGCGGAAGTTGAACATGTGCGATAGCGACATCGAACCTTGGAAGATGTTGCCGCCGGTGAGACCCCACATGCGTTCCATATCCGGCGGGGCGATCACTTGTCGACCGAGTACGGATCGCTTGAAGTTCGGTGCGTACTCGTTCAGAATGTCGAAACACCGGTCGGCGAAACGGTCGCGTTCGACATCCCAGGTTGTGCCTTTTAACGTGTACGGCGCGTACTGCACGAACATGCTTAAAATGTGTTGCCCCGGTGGTGCGAGCGTCGAATCGATGGCGGTCGCCATCGTGCATTCGAGCATCGGATTCCCGGACGGTTTGCCGTACTTGGCATCGTCGTAGGCGCGTTCGATGTACTCCATGCTCGGGCAGATGTGCATGGTGCCGTGGTGTTGCGGGCCGACGCCGGTACCGGGCAGGCAGCGGAACTGCGGTGGCTCGCTGAGGCAGACGTTGATCTTCACCGTGGCCGAGGAATAATCGATCCGCTTCACCGAGTTAAGAAATTCCGGCGGGAGTTCTTTCGGGTCGATGAGCTTCTCGAATGTCACGTGGCTATCCGCACACGATGCGACGCGCTGGGCCTGAAACTCGGTGCCATCTTGCAGCACCACACCGGTCGCGCGACCATCGCGGACGGTGATACACGACACGGCCGAATTCGTGCGAATGACCGCACCGAATTTCTGGGCCGCCGCAGCGATACTGTTTGAAATCGTGCCCATTCCGCCGCGAACGTAACCCCAGACGCCACGCACCCCGTTGCACTCACCCATGACGTGATGGAACAACACGTACGCCGTGCTGGGGTGCGATGGCGGTGCGAACGCACCGATCACGGCATCGGTGGCGAGCGTCGCTTTCAGTTCGTCGGATTCGAACCACCGGTCGAGAATCGACGTTGCCGAACCGGTGAGGATTTCGACCGCATCGGTGGCGACATCGCGACCCAGCCCACGAAATTTGCGACCGATCTTGCCGAGTTTCCAGAGATTGGCCAACCCGCCGAACGGGTCGGGTGGCGTTTGCACCAACAGCGGTTCGAGGAAGTCGGCGACGCGCGTCAGCATCGCTTCGTACTTCGGGTAATTCTCCGCATCCTTCGTGCTGAACTTCGCGATCTCGCGGTGCGTGAGTTCCTTGTTCGGCCCCATCATTAAATATCGGCCATCGGGGAACGGCGTGAACGACGACGGCGAACGCGGGAGCATCTCGAAGCCGTGCGATTTGAGATCGAGGTCGCGAATAATTTCCGGTCGCAACAGGCTGTTGACGTACGCCGCCGTGGAGACTTTGAAGCCCGGCCACGTTTCCTCGGTGATGCAGCAGCCGCCGATAATTTCGCGACGTTCGAGAACGAGCACGCGCCAGCCCGCGCGTGCCAAGTACGCCGCCGTAACAAGGCCATTGTGTCCCGCACCGATAATAATCGCGTCGTAAGTTTGAGACATGGAGTCGCCAGTAGGGGAAAGCTATCAGCTTACAGCTGTCAGCGATCAGCAAGCAAGAACCAGCCTGCGATTCTGATTGGTGCTTTTGTTTTTACCCCAACGGGGTTCCATCATATAGCCCAGGGTTAGACGCTTCGTCGTACCCCTGGGACGCTTTAAAGAGGATCCGGCGGTGGCATTCTCCGCGTCTTCACTGGGGGTTCGGGGTATGGCGGTATCGATGGCAATTCGAACTTTGGCGGCTCGACTTTTGGCGGTTCGACTTTTGGCGGTTCGACTTTTGGTGGCGGGATCGGCTTCTTCGGTTCCGGTTTTTTTGGCTCTTCCTTCAACCAGACTGGCACTTCGGGCGGGATGACAGCGGGTGCCGGTGTGGCGACTTCGGGGGCAGCGAACATGTCTATGTCGAGCACTTCGCCCGCGTGAATGCGGACGAGTTGCTTCTTCGATGTGAGTGTGCCATTCCAGGTGAAGGTGGCGATGAACTCGTAGCTGAACGTGCCGCCGTACGGCAACGGTGGCGTCACGAACTGACGTACGGCTGTCATCTGCTCGGTACGCTGGCCGTTGATCGTCAGCGTCGCGCCGACGGGAACTCGCACGGTGGTGTAGGCAACGCTCGCGGTGGCATCGGCGGACATCTCTCGAACGACGGGAACCGCAACCGCAACGATGCCGGTGATGCCCGCGATTAATAGCCACTTGCGCATGGGTGACTTCCCTGAAACAGCCGAGGTAGCAAGTTGTGATTATTTCACGGAAGTGCGGGTTTGCAGTGAGGTTGCCGATGGAACACGACAGGGAAAAGTGTGCATTAGACGGGCGCGATTCGCACAACCGCTACCGTCTGCCGAAACGATAACCAACGAGCGCGAACACGGTGCCAAGCATCGCCCCGACGTGGAAATCGCGGATCGGTTCGACGTTCGGTATCATCACGAGCTTGTGCGCGGCCACCGTGACGGCGGCACCGAGGACGACGAGCAAACTCATGCGTACGCCACGGTAAAACATCGACGTCAGCAGCAGCACACCCGCCCAGCCAACCGTTGCCGTATCGCACCAGTTCGTCAGGAACGACGGCACGCCGGGGATGGTCAGCGGCTGATATTCGACCGCCGTTTCGCCGAGAATCCGGCTCATCGAAATTACCTGATTCTGAATCGACCACGCCACGCAACCGCTGAGAAATACCGTCGCCATCACGCCCCGCACGTAAGGCCCGAGCGCGAGTAGCAACGCATTTCGGAGTTTGTCGCCCGATGGAATCGCTGGCTTTTCGGCTTGGTGAATTAAACGATGCACGTTCGGGATCGTTCGCGAACGCGGTGCGTCTTTCTGTTTGTTTTCCGCCGAACGAATCGCGTCCGCTTGCCGCACCATCGCGTTCGCGACTTCAGTAGCGGCATACCTTGCCGCGCGAACGGTGAGTCCCGTCGAGACGAGGCGATCCGTTTCGACCTGGATGAGCAATTTGCGTTCTTTGGCCGCCTGTCGCGATTGATCGGCGCGATCGAGTAAGTTCAAAATTGGCTCGCGCCACACGGCAAACTTCTCGCGCCGTCCCGCATGTTCGCCGCGTAGCAATTTGTTTCGTGCGGCGATCTTGGCTTCATAGCCGAAGAGTTCCTCGAAGAATTCTTCCCACATTCGCCCCGCATACTTGGCCACGAATTGGCGAAGCTGATCTTCATCCATGCCGACGACACGCATCCGTCGTAACAGCCGTTCGCACCCGGCCAGCGCCACGCGTCGTTCGGCCGCAACCGTGCGGTCAAGACTTAGGCGAAGCGCGAACGCCAACCCCGCCGCGATCAGCCCGAAACCGACCCAGACCCAGAATAATTTCAGCATCCAAAGGAAGATCGCGAACATGACGACCGTGGCAGCAACGATGAGCCAGTCGCCGACGGACAGCCCCATGACAAACTGACGTAACCGTCGGAAAAGGTGCGTTTTCTGCGTGAGTCCGTTCACGAGAAAGTAGATTCCCGCCAACTGGATCACCATCCCCGCGATGCCGAACGCCCACTCGAGCCGGCCGACTAACGTCAGGATGATCGTGGAAATGAGGCAGACCGTCAGGAAGCCGGTGATCGCCCGCGAACGGAGCACGGCCGCCGGTGCGCCGATGTACTGATCGACGCAATCTTCGAGTGCCGCAATCTGTTCTTCGCGTGCGGAAACTTGCCCCGTGTGATGGACGCCGAGCCATTGTTCGAGCGTGCGAACGACTTCAGCCATCGTTTGAAAGCGATCGCCGGGGTGCTTCGCCATCATGCGTTGAATGACGCACGAAAGCTCCTTGGGCACGCGGTTCGCAATTTCTTCGGGCGGGATGAGATGCTGATACGCATGGGCCGTCATTAACTCGACGGCCGTGTCGCCCTGGAACGGCGGTTGCCCCGTAACCATGACGTACAGCGTGCAACCGAGCGAATAAATATCGGCACGATGGTCGACGCTCGCCGCATCGCGACACTGTTCCGGCGACATGTACGCCGGCGTACCGAGCGCGATCCGCACGCCGGTCATATCCGGTGGCAAACTGTGTAGCCCGCTTAACGAGGCCGCATCGGAGTCGACCTTGTCCGCATCGCGCGATAGATCCGGCGTTTTCACCAAACCCAAGTCGGCGACTTTGACTAAACCGTGCTCGTCGATCAGCAAATTATCGGGCTTAATGTCGCGGTGAATCATCCCACGATCGTGTGCGTGTTTCAGCCCACGTGCGGCTTGCAACGTGTATCCGACTGCCGACTCGGGATCGATCTTGCCATCGGAGCGAATCGCATCGGCGAGCGTGCGACCTTGCACGTACTCCATGCTGAAAAATCGCATCCCGTCGGCTTCTCCAATGTCGTAAACCTGTACCAGATTCGGGTGATTCAGTTGCGCCGCCGCATACGCCTCGCGCGTAAATCGCGCCACGAACACGGGGTCGTTCACCCAAACGCGGCTCATGACTTTCAACGCCACGAGCCGATCGAGCGACAGTTGGCGGGCCAGATACACCGTGCCCATGCCGCCGCGGCCGATGACGCGATCGATCTGGAAGCCAGGAATCGTAGGCAAAATCGTAGGTGCAGGTGTTCGACGAACGAAATTGTGCGAGTTGAGATCGACGCATTCGGTCGGTGTCGTCGGACTGACGACCAGACGCTGCGAGCCGGGGTAAGGCGTGACTTCCGCCGATGCGATCTCGCTCATATACGAAAGTTGACTGCCCGATTTCGACAGCGATTCGATCCCGCCGACGCTCGAATGCACTTCGACGAGTTTGCGAGTTCGGGCCGCTTCAGATCGCAATCGCGGAAAGAAGCGATTGCACGATTGGCAGCGCGTCACCGGCATCCCATGCGTGGATGGTGGATCTTCGTGAACGGCTTGGCAGTAAGGGCAATCACTGGACACAAGGCGTCCTCGGCAGGCAGGTCGATACGCACATTCGACCGGGTCGTTCCGGTTGTTCTGAAGCGAAGGGTAGTTCACGATTGCACGAAAGAACGGAATTTCCAGCCGCCTCACCGAACCAATGTGCAGAATTCAGCCAGCGGATGAACGCGATTCGCGCAGGCAATAATTACTTGGACGAAAAGCCGACACTTCAGGCGGATACCCCACAACGGCATCCCCAACCATCGTAATTTGCCCAAGCATTCTGATTACGGTATTTCTTTAGCAACTAGGACTTTCTGCTCGTCCCAAATCGCAACACGACAATAATCGGCGTCGATGGCAACATTGCCGCACTCGCACTGAATCGTTTGATGCGAGGCTGAATTAATATAATCACCGCACTCAAGGCAGTGATAAAAAATGCGGATACCGCGCTTAGATTTACTTCTGTCA
>JANXNT010000049.1 GCA_025353985.1 Limnoglobus sp. | reverse complement strand
CTTTTTGCGTATCTGTTGCTGAAAATCGGTCCAAAACCGACCTTTTAAGGCAATCTCAGTCAAAAACAGCCTTGGATTTCAAGCGTTTTACCCCGTGAACGGTTACGCTGCTGGCTGCTGGCTGAGATTGACATAAAAGTGATTTCCTTTCGATTCTTTGTACGCTGTTGCGTATGTCAAAGTCAAGCGGGAAATTGCATTTATTTTTATTGAGTGATTTTTAGCCAGCGACGTGAGCCATCGTAACTCGGACATCACCTCATCGGAAATTGCTCATTCCTAAGCGTAAAATGAACTTCCGTGCGTTTGTTCTCGACTGTGACGGGTTGCGTTTGTTCCACGGCGGTGGCGTATTTTTGTCGCGTCACGGAGCCGGTTTCGGGGTCGCGTTCCTGGCTGGCGATGTTGCCGTTTGGGTGCCAGCATTGGAGTGTGTAGGTGCCGGTGGGCACATCGGTGAATTCAAAATGGCCCGTAGCATTCGTGGTCGTGTAGTACGGGTGGTCCATGACGAAGAGATCGCCGATGGTCCAATATTGTCCCGATGCACTTGTGAGTTCGACGTGGCCGGATGTGGAGAAGGTTCGCGAAACGCTGGAGGAATCGTTCGGGAACATCTGCGTGAAATAGGCGGCCCCGCGAGCGCGAATTCCACTGATTGTCTTGCGTGTCGAATTGAGTGCGACGGCTCCACCCACTGGCACGAAGCCGTAACGCGCGCCGTTGCGGAAGGCAATTCGCTCGTCGTCGAGTTCCACGCTTACATCGCTCGCGCTCCACGGTTTCGCGCGCGAAACATCGACGCCCGTTAAGTACACCACTGCCGAGCCGACGCCACGGCTGGCGACATCGATAACCGGCTGATTCGGATTTGGAAGCGTGACGGTTTGCAGGCCATTCGCGCCGAGTTTTGCGAACGTGACGGGCTTCACGATCGGCATGTCACCGACCCAAGTGACCATACCGGAAATGGTGCCGCACTTTGCAGAATCGAACTGCGTGCCATATTCGCGTTGCGGTTCTTGTGTCCGTTCCGGTCGCGAATAGGTGAGGCCATCGCAGCCCAAGGCGAACGATAACACGAACAGAGCGGGCACGATTCTCGACATGATTTAATCCCCGACAAACGAACGCGAACTCAAGGTGTACGTGTACGCGATTTCGCCAGTCGAGGGCAAGTGCGAGTAGTTGCGACACGGCGTTGTCAGTCGAACACGACGGTCTTGCGATCGTAGACGAGAATGCGGTGATCGATGTGCCAACGCACTGCACGCGACAACACGACTTTTTCCATGTCGCGGCCTTTTTCGAGCAAGTCGTCCAATGTATCGCGGTGCGAAATCCGCACGACGTTTTGTTCGATGATCGGCCCTTCGTCCAGTTCTTCCGTGACGTAATGGCTCGTCGCGCCGATGAGTTTGACGCCGCGTTCGAAGGCGCGATGGTACGGTTTTGCACCACTAAACGCAGGCAAAAACGAGTGATGCACGTTAATCACTCGCAACGGATATTGCTCGACGAACTGCGGCGATAGCACTTGCATATAGCGTGTGAGCACGACGAGATTAATTTGATTTTCGCGCAAAAGTGCGAGTTGTTTCGCTTCGGCTTCGGCCTTCTTGCCGGGTTCGACGGGGATCATGTGGAACGGGATTTTGTGGAACGTCGCCCAGCGTTCCGCGTCCGGATGGTTCGCGATGACGAGCGGAATTTCGCACGCGAGTTCGCCGCTCTGATGGCGATAGAGCAAGTCTGCGAGGCAGTGATCGTACTTCGACACGAATAGCGCGAGTCGGTGTGGGCGGTCGGATCTTTCGAGCCGCCAGCGCATGCCATGCTGTGCGGCGAGCGGTGCGAACTTTTCGGGGAACTCCGCGAGATCGAAATCGAACCCCGCGAGATCCCACTCGACCCGCATCAAGAACGCATTCCGTTCGGGATCCTGATGCTGATCCGCATGGAGAATGTTCGCGTTGTGGCGGTAGAGAAACTCGCCGATGGCGGCGACCAACCCCTTGCGGTCGGGGCAGTCGATGAGCAAAATCGCGGTCGGTTTACGCACGGTTATTTTCGACCTTTGCCGGTGAGAACGCGAGACTCGGTGAGGACTTTATCCATGAACACATCGTGCGATGCGACGGGGATCGCGTCGAAAATTTGGCAGTCGAACGCGATGGCGACGAGCGGAGCATTTGGGCGAACGCGGGCCAACATGCGATCGTAATAGCCTTTGCCCTGCCCCATTCGGCCACCGGACGCATCGAACGCGGTGCCGGGAACCATGACGAGATCGAGGTCTTCGGGCGCGACGATTTTGCCCGGCTGATTACGCAGTTCGAGCTTCGGCTCGAGGATCTTGTACGCGCCTTCGACGAGTTCGCTCATGTCTTCGAGCAGGAACAATTCGAGTTCGTTCGTCTCGACGATGCAGTACGGCACAACGATCCGCTTGCCGCCCGCCAGTGCCTCCGGCAGCATGTGCCGCGTGCGTACTTCGCTGCCGGCATCGACGTAATACAGGATCGTTTTCGCGGCCACGTACTCCGGCATCGCCATGAACGCCGTCACGATGTCGCGGCTGATCGCATCCTTGTTTTGCTGCCCGACGCGATTCTTGCGAGCCTGTTCGCGGATCGCCGTTTTCTTCGCCTGGTTATCTTCCATTGTGTTCCTTTAATAGTTGGGTGAAGCGCACGCGCTCCGCTACGAAGACTTCGCGTCGCGGCTAATTATGAGTCGTGGCTAATTATTGAGTTTCGCGAACCAATCTTGTAGCGACGTGACCGTCGTTTCCTTTTCGCGGAGCGCTTTACAAGCGTCGGCGGCCATGCTTGCGCCGGAGATCGTCGTGATGCACGTGACCCGTGCGGCGACGGCGGCGGTGCGAATCTTCGATTCGTCGGTGCGGCTGCCCGGCCCGCTGGGCGTGTTGATGATGAGTTGCACTTGGCCGTTCTTCATCAGATCGAGCAAATTCGGGCGGCCTTCTTGAATTTTCGGCACTTCTTTCACGGGGATGCCGTGGTTGCGGAAGATGGATGCCGTGCCGCGTGTAGCGATCAAATGATAGCCCATATCGGCGAACCGTTTCGCGATCGGCACCGCCGTTTCTTTGTCGTTCCCGGCTAGCGACATGAAGATCGTGCCGGACTTCGGCAATGGGGCCGACGCCGCGAGTTGGGCTTTCGCGAACGCCATCGCGAAGTCTTCGTCGATGCCCATGACCTCGCCCGTCGATTTCATTTCCGGCCCGAGGATAATGTCGACGCCGGGGAACTTGTTGAACGGGAACACGCTTTCTTTCACAGAGTAATGTTTCGGAATGACTTCCTTCATCACGCCGAGTTCGTCGAGCGTTTTACCGACCATGACGAGTGCCGCGAGGCGTGCGAGTTGCACGCCGGTGGCCTTCGATACGAACGGCACCGTACGGCTCGCTCGCGGGTTTGCTTCGAGGATGTAAATCATCGGTGTCGCGTCGGTGCCCAGCCCCGTAACCGCGAACTGGATGTTCATTAATCCCTTTACTTTCAGTGCGCTGGCCAATTTCACGGCTTGCACTTTGATCTCGTCGATGACGGCTTGCGGCAAGCTGTGCGGTGGCAAAACGCACGCGGAATCGCCGGAGTGAATCCCCGCTTCCTCGATGTGCTGCATCACGCCGCCGATGATCGTCCGCGTGCCATCGCTGAGGCAATCGACGTCGATCTCGGTCGCATTTTCGAGAAACTTATCGATGAGCACCGGCTTACCCGACGACACATCGATCGCGTTCTTCATGTACCGTTCGAGCGATTCGTCGGTGTAGACGATTTCCATCGCGCGACCGCCGAGCACGAAGCTCGGCCGCACGATTACGGGGTAGCCGATCTTGCGGCTGCTTGTGAGAGCTTGTTGCAAATCGACGGCAGTGCCGTTCGCCGGTTGTCGCAGGCCGATATCTTCGACAAGTTTCGCGAACCGCTTGCGATCCTCGGCCATGTCGATGCTATCGACGCTCGTCCCGATGATCGGCACACCGTTGGCTTCGAGCGACTTCGCAAGGTTCAACGGTGTCTGCCCGCCGAACTGCACGATCACGCCCACGGGCTGCATTCGGTCGTTGATATTCAGCACATCTTCGACGGTCAGCGGCTCGAAAAAGAGGTGGTCCGACGTGTCGTAATCGGTGCTGACCGTCTCCGGGTTCGAGTTCACCATAATGACTTCGTAGCCCGCTTTTCGCAGTGCGAACGCGGCTTGCACGCAACAGTAATCGAACTCGATCCCCTGGCCGATGCGGTTGGGGCCGCCGCCGAGAATCATGATCCGCGGCTTGCCCGTCGGCGGTAAAATTTCGTCTTCGAGCAGCACGCTCCCGTCGGCGGCGCGGGCAGGTGTTTCGTACGTGCTGTAATAATACGGCGTGTAGGCTTCAAACTCCGCCGCACAGGTATCGACCGACTTGTACGACGCGATCACGCCCATCGCTTTGCGGATGCGGCGAATCTCGGCATCCGATCCGCCCCAGAGGTTCGATAGCTGACGATCCGTGAAGCCCCACTGCTTCGCTTTCAGCATCATCGGTTGCGTCACACGCTCAAGCGGCCCCGCCGCGCGGAGTTCCTCTTCGAACGCAACGAGATCGAAAATGTTCTGCAAGAACCAGCGGTCGATCTTCGTTCGTGCATACACATCTTCGATCGACATGCCTGCCTTAAATGCATAGCGAACGTACCAGATGCGGTCCGCGTTCGGCGTCGTGAGCTTCGACGAAATCTGTTCAATCGTCGGCTCGTTTTCGCTGCCCCATAGGTCGCCACGATCGCAG
>JANXNT010000622.1 GCA_025353985.1 Limnoglobus sp. | reverse complement strand
TGGCTGGTCGAACCGGTGGCGGACAACCCGCGACTGCCACCGCCCTCGGCCACGCCGCCCGCCATCGCCGATGCGAATATCGCGCGCGATGCCGCACTGATTCTCGATGCCACGAACCCCGACAAGCCCGCCATCGGCCTCACGTATCGCCATTGGAACCTCGACGACAAACGCGAAGTCGCGATCGATGACACGCTCGCTTACAACGGCGCGCCGCGACGTAACAAGGGTATCCCCGTTCACGAATTCACGCTCGAATGCGACTTGGAAATCGTGTCCGGTTCCGGCTCGTTCGCGTGTCGGCTCGGCGATGGCCTCGATACGGTGAAGGTCGAATTCCCGATCGGCGATGTGGCGAAACCCGCGGGCGTGCAACTGAGCCGCGACGGCGGCGACCCACCCCGGCAGGCTGCCGGGTTAAAGATCGAAGTCGGTCGAACGTATCACTTGGAGTTCGCGTTCGTGGATCGTCGCGCGAGTGTCGCACTCGATGGCAAAGAGATCCTGACCGCGCTCGACCTACCCGCCGATGCGGATCGACTCTCCCGGCGCGGCCAAGTCAGCCGCCCGATTCAACTCGGCGCACGCGGCGTGCAAGTGATCGTGCATCGCCTGAAATTGTACCGCGACATTTATTATCGCAGCGAAGGCACCAACGCGATCCAAGCCCCGTACCCACTGCCCGCCACGGAGTATTTCTTCCTCGGCGATAATAGTTCGAATTCGAACGATAGTCGCGAATGGTCGATCCCTGGGGTGCCCGAACGGGATTTCATCGGTAAACCATTCCTGATTCACCAGCCGTTAAAGATCGGCCGCACGACCGTCAACGGCACCGCGCGGCCGTACCAAACGGTCGACTGGTCGCGATTGCGCTGGATGCGTTAGGCGAGCGGTGCATACCAAACACGCCCCAGGGGTACGACGAGGACGTCTAACCCTGGGCTGACAGATTTAAACCCGTTGGGGTACGGAACTGTCTGTGCATTTACCCCAACGGGGTTCGATCCTCTAGCCCAGGGTTAGACGTTTCGTCGTACCCCTGGGTGGAACCGATGTGGTGGATCGCGTCGCTTCTCGAAGACTCGCAGCGACTGCCCCATGGTTCCACCATGGGCTGAGAGAGCGACCCTTTCAGGGTCGGGTTCTGATCTTCGGTCCTGAAGGGACCGCTCACGTAGCCCATGGTAATACCATGGGCGGGGACTGCACCCATGATCCGTGTGGCCGCCCGCTATCGAAATGAAACGAACACGCCCTGAGTACCACGCTATGTTCCTATCGATCTTCTCGAAACCCGAGCCGAAGCCGGATGCCAAGAAGCCGCCGCGCGATGCGGTGCGCGAGTTTCTGGAAACGATCGTCTTCGTCGTCGTGCTCGTCTTCTTGCTGAAGCAGTTCGTCGTCGAGGCGTTCGTCATCCCGACCGGCTCCATGGCCGAAACGTTGTACGGCTACCAGAAGTCGATCGAGTGTTCGGAGTGCGGGTTCAAATTTCCCTTAAACAGTAGCCGCGAAGTCGAAGGCGATCAGCAAAACGATGGCGCACGTCAAGCCGTCGTCGGCTATTGCTGCCCGAACTGCCGCTACAAACAGGCGTTCACCAACGAGAAGCCGTCGCCGTTCAATTCGTCTGGCGATCGCGTGCTCGTTCACAAAGCGCAGTACCATCGGTTCGACCCGACGCGCGGCGATGTCGTCGTGTTCAAGTTCCCACAAGAACCGCAAAAAAAGTACGGCGCGCTGAACTATATCAAGCGACTCTGGGGCTTCGGCGGCGAAACCATCGCCATCTGGCGCGGCGATACGTACGTCGCCAAAAACATCCAATACCCGACCGAATCGCTCAACGACTTCGGCTTCCCCACGTACCCGCGCCCGGATCGGCCCGAAGATCTCTGGCAAGCGAACTACATGTACCACAACGCCGACGAGGCCACGAAGGCGTTCGATATCGCTCGCGCTGCGGGGTTCACCGACCCGAACAGTTTCCAGATCATCCGGAAAACCGACGATCAATTTCACGCGATGAAGCGCATCGTGTGGGATAACGAACATCAATCGAACTACCTTGCGGGCAAGACCGTTCCGCCACGGTGGAAGGCCGAAACCGCCGACTGGACAACCGACAACGCGGCGATGCCGAAGGCGTTCGCACATGCCGGCGGCAACCTCGGCTGGTTGCGGTATCGGCACCTCATCATCGACGATTTCCGCACGCTGTCCGGAGCCACACGGCCCGTCGTCGAACCCGTGCCGATCGATAATTTCCTCGGCTACAACGGCGAATGGGACGAGAAAAACGGCTTCCCGCACTTCGTATACGATCGTGGTGCGGGCGATCACAAATTCTGGGTCGGCGATCTCATGCTCGAATGTCAAGCGAAAATCAGCGACGCGAACGCCGAGGTCGTGTTGGAATTGTCTAAGAGCGAGAACCGCTTTCAGGCGAAATTCGCGAACGGCAAAGTCACACTCGTTCGCACGGGCAAGAACGGCAAAGAGATGGGCACGTTCGACACAAAAATCACTGGGCCAGGAACGTACAAACTGCGGTTCGCAAACGTCGATTGTTCGTTGCGGCTCTGGGTAAATGGCCGCCGCATCGACATCGGTGCCGCCGGGGAATATGCCCCTACGATACCCGAGACATTCGACGCAAAAGACGAGAAGCACGAAGGCTGGACGACCGCGAACGACGTTGAAGCCCCCGCAAGTATCGGCGCGAGCCAAGGCGTCGAAGTGACGAAGCTAAAGCTATGGCGCGATTCGTATTTCATCGGTGCGGACTCCTACGCGAGCAGCAACGACATCACCGCCGCAAAGCACACGTATTTCGTCCAGCCCGGCCACTACTTGTGCCTAGGCGACAACAGCGCCCAAAGCTCCGACGGCCGCGTCTGGGGCACCGTTCCCGACCGCCTAATGCTCGGCCGCGCCGCATTCGTCTTCTTCCCCCTCGACCGCATCGGATTTATCAAGTAGGCGACATCCAACATCACTGAGCCGATCCCCGCAAGGGGTCGGGTGAAGTCTCCGGCAGTTCCACCCGACCCCTTGCGGGGAATCGGCTCGTAATGACCGAACTGCGCGCGATCATCCCGCCCGCGCTTCGCTCCGAAGACTACGCGGCGCGGCTAAACGAATCCCGAATCGGTACACCTATACGATTTCGCGAAGTCAATAAGTTTGCGTTTAATTGGCGTAAGTCGGAATTCGCGACGTGCACGGTATGACATAGAAAAGGCGCGCAATGACATAGAAAGTGCGCGCGGTGACATAGAAAGGACGCGCACGGTCGATTTTTGGTCGCTTTTGGGCGCGAAATGGTCGAGGTTTAACAGTCGTCGTCTCATATGCGTAATCGATGTCCTTCGACGCAAACCGATACTGCATCGCAGAATACGGCAACACCCCCTCGGAACCGATCAGCAAAAGCCGATCAAAAAGTGGCGTTTTGAGACGCAAAAACACCCGAAAACACGATTTTCGAGCGCCGAGAAAAGTGACTTACGTCGATTGTGAGAGACGAAATTTCGCCGTTTGGCTATGTCAACCTACCCATTCCCACACGGTGACACCATGTTCACGGACGAAACCCGACGCCGCGATTTCCCGACTCTCGCTGGCATGTCGTACCTGAACTCAGCAGCCGAAGGCATACCGCCACTGGCGGTGCGCGACTCGCTGCTGGCGTACTTCCGCGACAAACAGCACGGCATGGATGGACGCACCCCGCACGCGCTCGAATGGGATGCCACGAAGGAACTCGTTGCCCATTTCTACGGGCTGACTGCGGCGGAAATCGGCATCTGTTCGTGTTCGTCTGAAGCGTACAACCTGGCGGCGATGGCGCTGAATCTGCAAGCGGGCGACGAGGTCGTCATCAACGATCTCGACTTCCCGGCCGGCGTGTCGCCGTGGTTGCAGCCGAGTTGCCAGGCAAGCGTGAAACTGTGGCGGAACCGCCACGGCGGGTTGCGCACCGACGATCTCATTCCGCTCCTCGGGCCGAAAACCCGGCTCGTTACCGTCTCATTAGTCAGCTTTTACAACGGTTTTACGATCGATCTGCCCGAAGTGATTGCCGCCATTCGCAAACACTCACCGGCACTGATTGCAGTCGATGTGACGCAGGCGCTCGGCCGAATCCCGCTGCACCTCAGCGATGTGGATTTGATCGTCAGCAGTACGCACAAGTGGATTCTCGCTTCGCACGGCGGCGGCCTCGTCGGCGTGCCATCGGCGCGTGCCGTCGAGTGGACCGTGCCCGCGGGCGGTTGGTACCACCTCGAAGATGCCTTCGGCGCGAACCGCTTCGAGCGTGCGATCAGCAAACCGGGCGCGAGCAGTTTCAGCGTGGGAATGCCGAACTACCCGGCGATATACGCGATTCGCGCGGGTCTGGAATACATCCGCCACGTCGGCGTCGAAGCGATCGACCGCCAAGCCCGCCCGTTGGTAATGCACTGTTTGCACGAACTGAAAACGCTGCCAATTGAGCTATTAACGCCGATCGAACCGGCACGAATCGCAGGCATCGTCGCGTTCAAACACCCCGCTGCCGACGCGATTCAGAAGCAACTGCACGCAAAGAACATCCACGTGATGGCGAGCGCCGGCCGCGTCCGCATCGCCATCCACGGCTACAACACTGATGCCGATGTCGAGCATTTCCTGCGCGAGTTGCGTGTGGCGCTTACTCAAACTTAAATTTCGCTTTCCCTGTAGTAATCGCAGCTTCGTTGCCTGCGATTGTCGGGGGCTTGCCACTGCTGCCGGGGTAGATGCGGCGGC
>JANXNT010000586.1 GCA_025353985.1 Limnoglobus sp. | reverse complement strand
AGCCCCGTGATGACGCGGCCATCGAGCAGGTTCGCGGTGTATGCCTTGTAGTTGCCTTCGACGCTACGGGACGGATCGAGCACGTGGATGAGGATTTCTTCCTTCGGGTGAACCGCAAACCCCGTGAGGTCCGGGCCGATGGTGTTGCCTTCGCCGGTATGTTTATGGCACTTCGCACAATGCGTGACGAATGCCTTTTTGCCTTGCCCGACATCGCCCGTTTTCGCCAGCACGTACTTGAACTCTTCGATCACCTTTTGCCGATTCGCATCGGGCAACCCGCCACCCATCGCTAGCAGTTTCTTCGCACGCTCGGCAAGTTCCTTGTACGGGTGCGTGGACAATGCCGACTTCTGATCGAGTTGCAAAATATCGAAGCGAAGTTCGCCCTTTTCGACGGCATCAAGGAACGCCTTCGCCGATTCGGGCCGCGACAGCACGACGCGCAGCGCGATTGGTCGCACCGTTGCGGGCAGGTCTTTCAGCTTCGCTACTACGGCCGCACCGGCGTTCTTGGCCCGGCTTCGGGAGAGTGCTTCGAAGATCCCTGCGGAAAGTTCGGGCGAGGTTTTCGGCACGATCGATGCCACCAATTGGCTCGCAGCCGCTTCGCTCTCGGGCTGGAACTCGACGATCTGCTTCGCGGCTTCGAGCCGTACCGTATCGCTCGCCTTGTCGTCGGCGACTGTAGTAAATAAGCTTTTCGTCATTTCGAGAAGCTGAGCATCGAGGCCCTTCACACCCCAGATACCCGCGAGCCGCAGTAGCCGCCCGCGTGACAGTGCGGGCAGTTTCACGAGCATGTTCCCGATGGCAGTGTCGGCTTCGGGCGTCAGTTCCGCACCGCTCTTCGCACCGTTGCCACTCGCCAATCCGGTGAGGATCATCTCCGCTATCGCGGGCGATTTCGCCCGTTCCATTGCGATCAGTAACGGGCCGACGGTCTTGCCGTGTGGACTGGATCCGTAGTGTTTCGCGACGATTTCCACGACCCGTTTCGCTTCGGCGGAGAGATTCGTTTCGGCAACGATCGCGGTCAGGAAATGCACATCGTGAACTGCGGCCGCGATGGTCATCGCTTGCGAAATGTTCGTGTCGCCGGTGTTCGTCGAATCGCGTAGGGCCGACACGAGAATCGCACCGTAGTCGTGCGCTGCAGGTTCGTCGGCGATGGCGAGGAACGCCGTCAGGCGCTCGGCTTGCGACAGGCTTTTCAGTCGCGTTTCGAGCTGTGCCGTCTTGCCCGTGACTAGCTTCAGCCCTTCGACTTTCTGGCCCGCATCCACCAATAAGCGTTGGGCGTGTAACCGCCACGACAGGTTGTGGTGGCTGAGCGTTTCGATCAGCTTTTCCACCGTGGCGTCTTTGAGGTTCACGCGCGGTTCGGGCTTCGCTTTCGTGTAAAAGACGCGGTAAACGCGGCCATACTTTTTGTCGCGGAGCGGTATCTCGTAGGCGTTGCCTTTACCCGTTTTGTAACCCTCCGGCGTCGGGTTGTGCTGGACGATGATGTTGTACCAGTCGACCACCCACATATGGCCGTCGGGGCCGACCTGGGCATCGATCGGTGCGGCCCAATCGTCGCGGCTCGCACACAGGTTCCAGCCCATGCGGGCGGTGTAACTACTGCCGTTCGCGTGCAACGGCATCGCTGCGGTGAGGTGCCCCGTCGGCTCGCTGACGAACGCGACTTTGTTCCAATACTCTGGCGGGTACGTGCGGGCGGTGTAGATGCTACACCCGGCCCCGGCGGTGAATCCGCCGTGCCAATCGACCTGGCGATAGTCCTTCACCACCGGTTCGACGTGATTGTCGTACGCGATGTTCTGAAGTGCGCCGGGCGTCAGGCCCTTCACCTTCTCGTAGTAGCGGTTCGGGATCGTCAGGTGAACGAGCGGGCAACCGTTCGCGGTGCTGCCGAAGAGTTCGCCTTGTTCGTTGAACGCTACGCCCCAACTGTTGTTGTTCGTCGAACGCAGGAACTCGAGTTTCGTCGCTTTCCCGTCGTCGATCTTGAAGCGATACAGACCTTGGCCGAACTTCACTTTCTCGCCGTTAACGGTGCCATCGAAACCACTGTAACCGCACATGCCGTAGATCCAGTTGTCGAAACCGTAACGCATATTGCTCGGCCCGGCGTGCGTGTCGCGGGTTCCCCAGCCGGTGAACAGCACGGTGCGGACGTCGGCTTTGCCGTCGCCATCGGTGTCTTTCAAAAACAGCGTGTGCGGAGCTTGATGAACGAGCAACCCGCCATTGACGTTCAAAATGCTCGTCGGAATGCTGAGCTTGTCGGCGAACACCTTCACCGTGTCGCAAACGCCATCACCGTCGATGTCTTCGCAGACCACGATCTTGTCGCGGCCTTCGCCTTGCGGTTGCAATTCATTCGGGTAATCGAACGTCAGCGAGAGCCACAAGCGACCGCGTTCGTCCCACGTCATCGCGATCGGCTTACCGCCACCGAGCTTCTCCTCGGTCACGAATGGCTTCATTTCAAAGTCGACGGGCGTCACATAATTCTTGACGCTCTCCGCTGCGCTCAGTGGTTTTTGCACCTTCTTGATCGGCTCGCGGATCGTGCCCCATTTCTCGCCGGGTGGGTAAAACGGCAACACGCCATCGACGAACTCGAACGGCTTCGCATCTTTCGCGAACTCGGTCATCTGCGGGCGATCGACGTGAACGCTCGCCGTTTCGAGGCCCTTGTTGCACGCCCAGCGGGTGCCACGTTCGACGAGCGAAATGAAACCGGGATGGCTCCAGGTGCGGTGGTCGTGCCCCCATGCGGTATAGAAGACGCGGCCTTTGCCGTGGTTGCGGACCCACGTCCACGGTTCGACGAGATCTTTGTCCGTGCGGACTTCGAGGACGGTGCGATCTTTCGCGTTGTGTTTGTGGTGAACGTAGGTTTCGTCCCACGATTCGAACGACTGTAAGCCTTGCATGATCGGGTGATCGGCCGCAGTCGTTTTCACGCGGAACACGCCCGTCGTGTGGCTACGGAATTGTGCCCCAACGAGATCGATGTAAGACTGCGATTTGATGAAACAGTAACTGGCACAGTGGAGCGGGATGAATCCCTTACCGCTGGCCACGTAGTCCAGAAGCGCCTTCTCGTTCTCCGGTGCCCACTCGGTTTGGTTCGCGAAGATCATCAGGCCGTCGTAGCCGTTCAGCGTCGCATCGTTGAGATCGCTGACTTTATCGGTGTAAGTGAGCGCGATGTTTCGTTTCGCCAATTCCGGTTGCAGTTGAGCAAAACGATCCGCCGGTCGATGGTGATCCGCATCGCCAAGGAACAGCACCTTAAGCGCAGGCTCCGTCGCCGACGCGACCGACGCGATGGCGAGCAGTAAAGAAGCAACGACAAACCGCGGCATGGGAAACACCTGAGGAGAGAGGAGAGTAATAGCGTTTTATCATGACGACCGACGAATTGCAAAGGTTTGTGGAAAAACCGAGTGGTGGAGCGAATCCGCGCGTCTCGTTTAGCCGCGCCGCGAAGGCTTTGCGTAGCGAAGCACGTGAACCCACTGTGATTTCAATGCTATCTACAGCTTCTCTACCTTGGTGTTTTCGTCCAGGCTAATACTCGTGAGTTCGCCGTTGTCTTTGGTGAAATGCACGGTGGGGACGATGATATCGTCTTCGGGGAGGCGATTGGTGGTCACGCCGGTGGAGAGGTAGCCGATGCCGCGAAAGACGCCGATGGCTTCGGCAGGCCAGGTGCGCGAGCCGACCCGGAGCGTTTGCACGATCTTGATGCGGTCGCCGACTTTCAGGCTTTGCAGCAAGCTGACGACGGCATCCTCGAGCCGTCGTGTCGGCAGGGAAATCGTTGCGGGTGTCACGCGTCGTCTCCGTTGGCTTTGGGCGTCCCGCGGATCAGTGCGATTCGACCGGTGCGGGCGAGTTCGACGATGCCGTACGGCCGCATCAGTGAGATGAACGCTTCGACTTTGCCTTCGGACCCGCTGACTTCGATCATCATGTCGCTGTGTTGAATGTCGACCACGCGGCCACGGAACGTCTCAACGAGCAAGGACAGTTCCGCACGCTTCTCCGGTTTGCACGCCACCTTAATCAGCATCAAATCGCGTTCGACGTAGTTCTCTGCCGAAATATCGACGACTTGCACAACGGTGACGATCTTGTCTAACTGCTTACGGACCTGATCGACGACGTTGTCTTCGGCGTGAATGACGAACGTCATTCGCGACATATTCGGGAGTTCGGTCTCACCGACGGCCAGGCTGTCGATGTTGAACCCACGCGACGCGAGCATCCCGGAGATGTGCGCTAACACACCGGGTTGATTTTGAACGAGTGCCGAAAGAACGTGCCGCATGACCGTGTTACTCCGCGACCGAATGAGAGGTTTCCACTATCGTATGAAGCCGCGTTCGCAGTTCCACTATCGACCCAATCCCCGCATCGGAACGCATTTTGACCTGACCTTTCGTTATTTGTGGCGTTGCGGTATACGCATATCGAGGAGTCTCTTATGCGCGACCGTTTATTGATCCTGGTGGCTGTTGGGTTACTTGCCATTGCGGCGGTTTTGCCTGCGCAAACTCCGGCGGCGCGCGGCACGCACTACCACCGCGATGGCTTCTCCGGTCGGCAACCCACTTGGGTGGCGGGCGATACGAACGTCGAACTGGAAGAGAAGGATCACCGCATTTCCACCGAGCGGTATTACAACGCACCATCGTCGGAATATCTGAAGGTCGAATCGAAGCCGAAAGTGGCGGGCACCGACGCGGAATATGCGCACTATTACTACGAAACGCCTCCGTGCCCCGTGTCGCCGGGGGCCGGTTCGGAAGCAACCGCGAGCGTCTGGATCAAGAGTTTCCGCCAAGGAATCCAGTTGCGGGCTCGGGTCGTGTTGCCGAAAGAACGCGACCCGAAGAACCCCGATGCCGCCCTGACGACTCTGATTCTCGGCGATGCCTACCCCGAAGAAAAAGTCCGCCAGTGGCACCGATTGACGCTCGGAAATCCCGCCGAAGGGTTACGCAAACAACTCCCCGTATTGCGTACGAAACTCGGCCGCGACATTGACCCGACCGACGCCTACATCGACCGCCTCGTGCTGAACGTGTACGCCGGTGCCGGGGCATCCGAAATGTGGATCGACGACCTCGACATCGGCCCGTGCGACATCGACCCGAACAAGCCCGCACGCGGTATCGGCCGGCCAGTGAGCATCACGAAAAATATGTCCGGCGACTTACCGGGAACGATGGCGAACGGCGTTGCGCACCCGTACTCGGTGGAGTTCGTGGCGGGGCGCATCCTCATAAATAAAAAGCCGTTCTTCATGCGTGCGGTTCGGCACACGGGGCAATCCCTCAAGGGGCTGCGCGACATCAATTTCAACACGATCGCCTTCCCCGCCGGTACCGATCCCGCGCTGATCGATGATGCCGTCACGAAAAACAATTTCATGGTGATTGCGGGAGTGCCGTTGTTAGGCGAACTCGGCAACGAGACACCGGTGAGTATCGGCCGCGATGCCGACCGGCTGGCCGAACATTTCCGTCGCTTCCGCTCCGGCGATGGCGTACTGATGTGGGATCTCGGCGGTGGCCGCACGACCGAACAACTGAAAATCGTCGCACGCACCGCCAACACTCTCCGCGAATACGACCCGCGCCGCCCGCGGGCCATCGACTTGTGGGATGGCTACTCGGCGTACTCCGAATATCTCGACGTCATCGGCAGCCACCGCTGGCCGTTGTTCACTGGGTTGGAACTCGATAAATACCGCGAATGGCTACTACAACGACGCACGTTAACCGCGCCCGGCAAGCTGATGTGGACGTGGGTGCAAGCCCATAGCGAGCCGTGGTATTTGCAGGTGGCCACGGGGCAGCCGAACCCCGATTCGCTCGATTCCCCACTCGGCCCGCAACCCGAACAGATCCGCCTCTTAACGTACCTCGGCCTCGCTTGCGGGTATCGTGGCCTCGGCTTCTGGACGGATCGATTCCTCGCACCCGACCCCGCGAACATGCCGATCAGCACGACCGGCGGTACGGCACGAAGTACCTCGAATAACAGCCGCGATCGACTCATCGAACTTTCGTTCCTGAATACCGAACTCGAACTGCTCGAACCGATTCTGTTCACTGCCGAAGACGAAAAAACCATCTGGGTAC
>JANXNT010000561.1 GCA_025353985.1 Limnoglobus sp. | reverse complement strand
TGACAGAGCCGATGCCGATGCCGCTACCAACTTTGATGGGCCGTATAGCTGTGTGCCGCCCGTTTCTGCGATCCCGGTTCGCACCTCGTATCCGGTTCCAGTTGTCGATGCGACTGAAATGGCTTCCAGGACCAGGTTTTTATTGCTGCCCGCAGGGTTTATGAGTTGGACCACCGCCCATTGAGCAGCCACAGGCCCCGCTGCCGTCCAAAGAGAAAAAGCCGATTGCGCCAGTGTGCGATTTTTCCCGCCGTCGATCACTTCGAACGCCGCCACGCTGTGCTGCCCTCGATTCGACACGTACACGAATTTGCCGCTCGGGTGGATGCGCACTTCTGCGGTGCTGTAACCGGCCATCGGCTTGCCTTCGGGCACTGTTGAGAGCGATTGAATCACCTCGAATTTACCTGCGGCCACATCCATTTTGACGACGTTCACCGTCACATCGAGTTCGCCGTTGACGTAGGCGATCGTGTTCTTCGGGTTGATGTGAATGTGGCGTGGGCCGCAACCGCTCGGCATCTTGATGAACGCGGGGTCGTTCGCGCTGAGTTCGCCGTTCGCCGAGACTTTGTAAACGATGACTTGATCCAAACCGAGATCGCAGACGAAGCCGAACTTACCGCTGGCATCGAACGCGGAGCAGTGCGCATGCGGGGCGGACTGACGCGATTTGTCATTGCTGCTGCCTTTGTGCTGCATGAAACTGACGCTGTCGCTGAGGCTGCCATCATCTTTGACCGCGAATGACGTTGCGCTGCCGCCGCCGTAATTCGCCACCAGAACGACCTTGCCGCTCGGGTCAGTTTGAACGTGGCACGGCCCGGCCCCGACGCTGCCTTTTTCGTTGAGCTTCGTCAGATTACCGGTGACCGCATCGACGGAGTATGCGTAAACGCCGCCGCCATTCTTGCCTGCGGATTCTCCGACGGCGTACAGGAACTTACCATCGGGGCTGAAATTCACGAACGACGGGCTGCCGACGGCGGCCGCGACTTCCGGCTCGGAGAGCTTGCCGGTCTTGACATCGAGCTGACAGCGATTGATGCCCTTGCTGCCATCCTTCGAGGTGTAGGTGCCGAAATAGACCCAGTAGCGCTCCGCGTCGGCGGCCGAAATGGACGCGACATTACCGAACAGTGCCGCCAACGCGACGAGAAACAACCGACGAGCCATTCGCAACATAAGTGCCTCCATGGGAAAAATTGTCAGATCGCTTTTGCGTATTAGGCGATCTTGGTAGATGATAAGCAACCGAGTTACATAACGGTATCGCCATCTTTACCTTTTGGAGCCTTCGATGATTCGCCTCCTCTCCGTCGCGTGCATTTTTTCGTTCGCGCTACTCACCGTGCCAGCCGCCGAACCCGATAAGAAGCCAGCCGATGCCAGCGGCTGGGTGGAATTGCTACAAACCGGCGAGGCGTCGCCGTGGAGAAAGATCGATTCGGGCTGGGTGTTCGCGGACGATGCGGGCCTCGATGCGGCCAAGCCCGCAAGGCTGAAAGCGATGGGCGAAGGCAAGTCGTGGGTCAACGGCGAGAAGGGCCGGGTGCCCGATCTGGTCACGAAGAAAGAGTACAAAGATGTCGAAGTTCACGTCGAGTTTATGATGGGCAAGAACTCGAACTCGGGGATCAAGTTCCACGCGATGTACGAGATTCAGTTCCGCGATACGGCGAACAATCAGGGTGAACTTAGCGGCGACGATTGCGGCGGAATTTACCCGCGTGCCGAGGACAAACCGAAGTACCACCACATCGACAAAGGCATCGGACCGAAGGTCAATGCCGCAAAACCGGCGGGCGAATGGCAGACGTTGGAGGTCACATTTCAGTCCGCACGATTCGACGACAAAGGTGAAAAGTCCGCGAACGCGAAGGTGCTGAAAGCGACCCTAAACCAATTAGCAGTCCATCAAGGGCGATATCGA
>JANXNT010000490.1 GCA_025353985.1 Limnoglobus sp. | reverse complement strand
GCAAAGCCTGCGCGTCGCGGCTAATTCGCGCACATTAAAACTGCATGTGATGGTGGATTAGTGGGCGGACACCCGAGTGATGGCGCGATGGGCTGGTAGCCCTCCATGCATTGCTGGCCTGTCAGAATTCTCGCAATCGCTACAGCTTCGCGCGCGGCGATTGCGTATCGGTAAAAACTACAAATCTCAGCCTTCGGGCTGCACATACTCGCAGATAAAATCCCATCGACTGACGCAACGAGACGAGCTTCGCTGATCGGCACCATGAGCACAGGGGATGGATATGCGCGAACCGATTCGCCCGGACCGATTGCGCGTTTCGCTACATGCAGAACAACTGGAAGATCGCTCCGTGATGTCGGCGGTGGTGCCGGAGTTCGTTTCTACGAATGCCTATGCACCGGCCCGCGTGCTCGTGGCCGTCACGCCGGGTACGAACGTTGCCACGAAGTTCGCGCCGTTTGCGGAACATGTCGTGCCGCTCGGCTTCGATATTTACTCGGTCGATCTCGCGGCGAACGCGAATGTCGATGCGGTTGCTGCGTTCTATGCCGCGCAACCCGATGTCGTTTCGGCGGCACCGGATCGCATCGTCAAGCTCAATCGCACGTTCAACGATCCCTCGCTTTCTGCACAATCGGGCCTCGTGAATATCGGCGCAGAGATCGCGTGGAATCGCCAAACGGGGACGCGAAATACCATTGTGGCGGTAATTGACACTGGCGTCGATTATCGCCATCCGGACTTGGCCGCGAACATCTGGGTGAACCCCGGTGAGATAGCGGGCAATGGCATCGACGACGACCGCGATGGATTCATCGACGACGTGCATGGCTACGATTTCGCTAGCAATCGTGGCGATCCGATCGATACCGATTCGCACGGCACGCACATCGCGGGCATCATCGGCGCGGTCGGGAACAACGGCATCGGCGTTTCCGGCGTGAATCCGAACACGCGAATACTGCCGTTGAAATTCATTGGCGACGATGGTACGGGCTTCACGAGCAATGCGGTTCGCGCGCTCGATTTTGCGGTCAGTCATGGCGCGAAGGTGGCGAACGCGAGTTGGGGCGGCGGCGATATTGACAGCACGCTTTCAGCGGCGATTGCCCGCGCCGGGGCGGCGGGTTTAATCTTCGTGGCGGCGGCGGGGAACGATGGCTCGAATAACGACGTGCGGCCGTTCTACCCCGGTTCGTACATCACGAGTTTGCCGAACATCATCACCGTGGCGGCGTCGGATTCATCGGACAAATTGGCGAGCTTTAGCAACATCGGCGCGAACACCGTCACGCTCTCCGCGCCCGGCGTCAGCATCCTGAGTACGTTGCCGAACAACCGCTACGGCGTACTAACGGGCACTTCGATCTCGACGCCATTCGTGAGCGGTGCGATCGCGCTGATCTGGGATCAAAACCCGAGTTGGACTTACCAGCAAGTGTTAGCGAAGCTGCGCTCATCCGTCGATCCGATCGCGAGCATGGCCGGAAAGACGACGACGGGCGGGCGGCTCAACGTGGCCAAAGCACTCGATGCCATCGCGGTGTCCCCACCGCCAGTGGTCGTGCCGCCGCCGCCAGTGGTCGTACCGCCCGCGTCGCCACCGGTGGTTCCCGTTCTCGTTAGTGGCCCGCAGGTGATTTCGTCGCTGTTCTCGGGAACCGTCCCGAGTCGCTACGACCGTGTGCGATTCACCTTCAACACGCGGGTCAATGCGGCGACGATTACGCCATCGGATGCCTCGCTGACGGGGCCGGGCGGCACGATTCCGATCCGTGCGATCTCCGCCGTTGCGGGTACGAACAACATGCAGTTCGATGCGATTTTCGATGCCCAAACGACGCCGGGAAGTTACACGTTCGCCGTCGGCCCGGACTTGTTCGACGTGGCCGCACACCGGATGGATCAAAACCGCAACGGCATCAACGGCGAACCCGCCGACCGCTACACCACCAGCGAAACGCTCGGTGCGAGCCCAACGGCGACGACGTTTACGACCACGGCCGCGAACCTGCCGATAGCGATTCCCGACCTTAGCAGCGTGTCGATTCCGATCGTCGTGGCGCGCGATGCGACGATTGCCGATCTCAATGTGCGCTTGAATCTCTTTCACACGTTTATGGGCGATGTGCGCGTCGAACTCATCGGCCCCGCCGGGCAAGTGGTGACTTTGGTGAACCGTCGCGGTGCCGGTGGCCAAGGTTTCCGTGAAACGATATTCGACGACGGCGCAACGGCAGCCATTGAAACGGGAATCGCGCCATTTACCGGCAGTTTCCGCCCCGAATCGGCACTGAGTGTTTTCCACGGTACGAACGCACGCGGTACGTGGACGCTAAAAGTGTCGGACAACGATGCTTCCGATACCGGCAGTGTCATCGGGGTGTCACTGCTGTTCACGACGAGTGTGGCCACGACGGTTCGGACACCCGCGTTCGCCGACAGCCCGGTAGTGGTGACGTCCGCCGCGCTCACCGACTTCCAACTGATCGTCGCGGATTTCCTGGCACGCCTCGATGCTACGCTTCGTCGCCAAGTGCGTCTTTGAGTGCCCGCACCGCTTCGACTAACTCGTCGAGTGCGGGGTTCAGGTCGAGCGCTTGCGTGAAGTAGCGCAGTGCGGCGCGGGGCTTCTTCAGCTTCAAATAACATTGCCCCAGCCCGGCGGCGGCACCGAAGTGATAGGGGTTGAGCTTGAGCACCACTTTACAATCGTCGCGCGAACGCAGGTAGTCGCCGCGGCGGAACAACATGATCGCGCGTTGGTTGTACGCTTCGGCGTATGCGGGGGCATCGACTAACAAGTCGTCGAGCGCGGCCATCGTCTGCGCGAAGTCGCCGAGTTGCATCGCTTGCTGCAGCTGCCAGCAGTGGTTCGGGTCGCTGCCGCGCGACCAGATTTCCCACAGGGCATCGTGTGCGAACCGGCGAACGTAGGTGTCTTCGTCTTTGAGAATCGCGGCGAGTGCGGCGTTCGAACCGAGCGTGCCGATGAGACCGAGGCCGAGAACGGCGGCTTGCCGCACTTGCGAATCGGGGTGAATCAGCAGCCGTTGTAGTGTCCCTTCGGAGTAATTGTTTTTAATCGAAACGCGAAACGAACGCATCGCTTCTTGAACGCCCGCCTGCCACAGGTCTGGGTCGTCCTTGAAGGACGGTTGCGGAATCTCGCGGAAAAACGTGACGATCAGCGGTTCGGACACGCGGTGCCCTCGCAGATGTCGGGGGATAGTCTAATAGCAGCTTACGAGGAAAATCGGTCGAATGGGAGGGCGATCATCATCAAAGCCACCACAGGAACGCGATACGGTTTGGATCGTGCCGACACAACCGCCCGAAGCGTTCATTCCACGATGAGTATTCGCACGGTCCACGGTTCGCGTTCCGGGTCGACGATCGCGATTCGCCCTCGAAACGTCGGGCCGAGCCAGTCTTTCAATTCGTCGTCGGTGTAGGAATACCAATGGATATAGCCATCCGGAAAG
>JANXNT010000440.1 GCA_025353985.1 Limnoglobus sp. | reverse complement strand
GCGACGTGATGCGAGGTTGCGTTTGTGACTATAACTGTTTCATGCAAACACTCTTATTCGATATCGATGGCACGCTCGTCAAAACCAACGGGGCTGGCAAGGCGGCGATGGAATCGGCGCTGCGTACGGCGTTCGGCATTACCGAAATTCGCGATGAGGTGCCGTACAGCGGGCGCACCGATCCCGCGATTGGCCACGACCTGTTGCGCGTACACGGCGTCGAGTCGACGCCGGAGAATTACCGCAAATTATCCGAAGCCTATCTCGGGCAGTTGCCGCACTGCTTGAACACGTACCAAGGCGAGGCGTTGCCGGGCGTGACACTGTTACTCAAGCAGTTGGCCGCAAACAAACGGCACAAACTCGGGCTACTCACAGGCAATGCCCGCGTCGGTGCGAAGCACAAACTGAACCACTTCGGGTTGTGGGATTACTTCCCGTTCGGCGGGTTCGGCGACGATCACCGCGACCGCGACGATGTCGCACGCGCTGCGCTCGCCGCAGCCGGGCCGGGTATCGAACCGAGCACCGTCTGGGTCATCGGCGATACGCCACTCGATGTCAAATGCGCGCGTGCCATCGGTGCAAAAGTCGTCGCCGTCGCCACCGGTTGGCACCCGTACGAAGAGCTAATGGAAACGGGAGCAGATTCGGTATTGCACTCGCTGGAAGATTTCGAAGCACTGCCCACGAGTTGGTTTGCGAAGTGATACTCCTCGCGGAAATGAATCGTTTCCTGCCTCACAATCGATTCCCGTTCGCCCGACGCGCCAGTTTTGAAGTTGCGCTATTCCGCAATTCAACAATCGGCACTTGAAATACTTGCGTTTCCAAAAATCAGTTTTTCGGCCTGTAGGGCCGATTCTGTCAGCCCAAGGCGAAGCCTTGGGTATCGATGTCACAACACCATCGGGCCTGAAAGGTCCGTTCAGGGTGCATCGCCCGAGCGATCCATTGTGACAATCCGAACCATCCTTTTTGAGGAGAGGCTCGGTTTATGGGTGAGGTCTGAACGGCCACTTTCAG
>JANXNT010000436.1 GCA_025353985.1 Limnoglobus sp. | reverse complement strand
GCCCACGGCGGCGGCGGCTTCCCCGAAGGCAATGCCGTCGCGGTGCAAGTCGAACGGGCGGATGGCGGAGGCGGGTGTGTCGTTCTTTTTAGTGAACGGCGTGAACGTGCTGTGACGTGTGTAACTAACGGGATTAATTTTCGACTCGGTGCCGCCGACGAGGAAGAAGTCGGCGAGGCCGCGATTCATGATGCGATACGCTTCGGCGAGTGCGAGAATCCCCGAGGCGTCGGCTTCGGTAATCGTGTTGTTCGGCCCTTGGGCATCGAAGAAGATCGACGTATGACACGCCGACATGTTCGGCAAATACTTCAGCATCCAGTTCGGCGGGACGCTTTCGATGCCGGTAGTGCCCCACGCTTTGAGGTCGATCATTCCCGGTGTGGCGGCCGCGCTGAGTTTCGTGGCACAGGCAATATCGTCGATGTCGGTGGCGACCATGACGCAGCCGAACTCGATGCCGAAGCGGAATGGGTCGATTTGCCCCTTCTGCGGGCCGCCGTCGTCCATCGCGAGTTGAGCCGCACACACGCCGAGATGCACGGTACGCGCCATGTTCTTGAGCGATTTTCGTCCGTCTTTGTTGATCGCGGGAACGAACGCCTTCGGGTCGTAATCGAGGATTTCGCCACCGATGCGACACGGAAGCGCCGAAACATCGAGTAGCTGGATGGGCCGCACACCGCACGTACCCGCCAACGCCGCCGCCCAGAAGGTCGACAGCTTGGAACCGATCGGAGAGAGTACGCCGAGGCCGGTGAGGACGGTACGGCGCGAGTTCGCAGGCATATCGGGTCGCCCAGGGAAATACGGCATCAATTCGGCTTGGTTTTCGCCGTCGCGATCAGGTCTTTCAACACGCCGGTGAACACGAAGTTATCGTCGCCGAACAACAGTGCGGATCGGCTTTGATCCAAGTGCGCGAAGAAAATCTCGGCTTCGGCGATGAGTTCGTCACCGCAAGTGACACGCCCGCTCACGATGCCGCCTTCGGGCCGCAAGTCGAGCATCTCGACGCGGTACGTGAGCATTTCGCCGGGCATCGCTTCGCGGTGGAACTTGGCCGTCGGCACTTTCGCCAGCACGACCTTCTCGCGGAACTGATTCGCCTCGCCAACGAGGATACCGCCCGTCTGGGCGAGTCCTTCGAGGATCAGTGAGGCGGGCATTACGGGAAAGCCCGGAAAGTGCTCGGCGAACACATCTTCGGCGTGGCTGAGCGACTTCACCGCCGTCGCGGATTTGCCCGATTCGAATTCGGTGAATCGGTCGATCCAAATCCAGCGCATAGCGTGTTCCGGTAGAGCGTTACGCTCCGAGTTTCATCGCGATGTAACGAACGATCAAGCTTACGGTAAACAAGTCGCCCATCTTTTCCATCTTCGGGTCGGCGGCGAACTTATTCACTTCCGTCGGGTCGGCGAACGGCATCTTATCTCGCAGTTCGGCGAGGCCCTTATCGGTGATCTTGCCGTCTTCGACGAGGTCCGGGTCGCCCTGGAAAATCGCTTCGGGGAAGAGTTCGCCGCGCGGGATCTTCATCCCGAACTCGCGTTCCAGACGGAACACAATATCGAGGAAGTCGATCGACTCCGCGCCGAGGTCGGCCTGAAGCCGCGACGACATCGTCACCGCATCGTCGTCGGCGTTGAGGGCGTCCACCAGGGTGGCTTTGACCTTCGTGAAAATCTCATCTTGCGTCATGTCAACCTCATCCAGTCACTGCGCCGAGGCTGAGGCCGCCATCGACGGTGATGATTTGTCCGGTGATATACGATGCACCAGGTCCGGCCAGAAACACCACGACGTTCGCGATGTCCTCCGGTTTGCCCAACCGCCGCACCGGCACCAATTTCTTGGCAATAAAATCGCCCGCTTTCGACCGCACTGCTTCGCTCATATCCGTTTCGATGAATCCCGGCGCGACCGCGTTCACCGTCACATTGCGGCTACCCAGTTCCGTCGCCAAGGCCCGCGTGAACGAATTCACCGCACCTTTGCTCGCCGCGTAGTTCGTTTGGCCCGCATTCACATGCTCGGCCGCCACGCTCGACACGTTGATAATCCGCCCATAACGCTGCTTCAACGCCATCTGCGACGAAACCGCGCGGCAGAAGTGGTACGTCCCGTCGAGGTTCGTCGACAGCACCGTCTTCCACGCATCGAGTTCCATCCGCAACAGTAACCCGTCGCGAATGACGCCCGCGTTATTGACAAGAATATCGATGCGGCCCCAATCTGCCAGAACCCCTTCGACGGTCTTCTCGCCAGAAGCCGGGTCCGAGACATCGGCCTGCCACGCTTTCGCCACGCCACCGGCGGCGGTAATTTCCTGTTCCAGTTGCTCGGCGGCCTGTTGGCTGCCCTTATACACGAACGCGACTTTCGCGCCTTCCCGAACCAGCGCCAGCACGATCGCCTTGCCGATTCCGCGGCTGCCACCCGTCACGAGTGCCACTTGGTCCTTCAGTTGCAACGCAGTCACTCCCGGTGTTGATTTCTTCGTGCCAGCCCAATCCTGGTAGGGGCACCCCTTGTGGGTGCCAGTTCATACCAGGAACCGGAGGTTAATCCCAGGCACCCACAAGGGGTGCCCCTACGAAATCCTTCTTGTTG
>JANXNT010000393.1 GCA_025353985.1 Limnoglobus sp. | reverse complement strand
CTCGGTACTCCCCCACCGCCACCCGCCCCGGATATTCCCGAACTTCCCCCCGTCGGAGAACTCAAAGGTACGCTTCGCCAGCAGATGGAATCGCATCGCTCGAACCCCGCGTGTGCGACGTGTCACACGAAAATGGACCCGCTCGGCTTCGGCCTCGAGAATTTCGACGCAATCGGCCGTTGGCGTGAACTCGACAACAAGCAGAAAATCGATCCCTCCGGCGTACTCCCAGGCGGGGCGAAATTCAGCGGCCCAAGCGAACTCCGCAAGATCCTTCTCGGCAAATCGGAAGCGTTCCGCAACTGTCTCTCCGAGAAACTACTCACATACGCTCTCGGTCGTGGATTAGAATACAAAGATAAATGTGCGGTCAACGACCTCTCGAAAAAGCTGACGAAGGGGAACGACCAGTTCTCCCAACTCGTGCTCGCGATATTGGAAACCGATGCCTTCCAGAAACGACGGGGCAAACGCAATGAGTGACAAGACGCAAAATGGACTCACACGCCGCACGGTCCTTCGCGGCCTCGGTACGGCGATCGCGTTGCCGTGGCTAGAATCGCTGGCGTCAGCGGCACCCGCGCCCACGGCGATTGCGCCACCTCGTCGCGCAGCATTCGTATACGTGCCTAACGGCGTGAACATGCCGGGCTGGACGCCTGGCGAAGCGGGGAAACTCGGCAAGCTGCCGGAGACGCTCGCCTCGCTCGAACCGTTCAAAGAGTACGTCAACGTCCTTTCGAACATGACGCTCGACAAAGGCCGTGCGAACGGCGATGGCCCTGGCGACCACGCCCGTGCGATGTCCAGTTTCCTCACGGGATGCCAGCCGCGTAAAACGCACGGTGCCGATATTCGCGTGGGCATGTCTGCCGATCAGCACATCGCGAACACGATCGGCGATCAGACGCGATTCCCGTCGATCGAACTCGGCATCGAACGCGGCGGCCAAGCTGGCAACTGCGATTCCGGTTACAGTTGCGCCTATTCCGCGAACTTGTCGTGGCGCTCGGAATCAACGCCGAACGCGAAAGAAGTCGATCCCAAACTCGTCTTTGAACGTTTGTTCGGCGGCAACGACCCGAAGGAACTTGCGGCCACTCGAGCGAAGAAAGAGTTATACAGCAAGAGCGTTCTCGACTTCGTGATGGATGATGCGAAATCGCTGACGAAGTCACTCGGGCAAGGCGATCAACGCAAACTCGATGAATATCTGACGGCCGTGCGCGAAGTCGAAGACCGCATCGCCAAAGTGCGGAAAGCGAACGCAAGCCGCACGCCAATTGCGAAGCCGAACATGACGCCGCCAACCGGCGTACCTGGCGAGTTCAAGGACCACGCGCAGCTAATGTGCGACTTAATGGTGCTGGCGTTCCAGACCGATCTGACCCGCGTGATTACACTGCCATTCGCGAACGACGGCAGCAACCGGCCGTACAAGACGATCGGGGTGCCCGATGGACATCACGACCTTTCACACCACGGCAGCCAGCCCGAAAAGCTCGCGAAGATTCAGAAGATCAACACCTTCCACGTCGAAATGCTCGCGTATCTTGTCGGCAAGATGAAGGGCGTGAAGGAAGCAAACGGCACGACGTTGCTCGATAACACGATGATGGTGTACGGCAGCGGCCTCGGCGACGGTAATCGCCACAACCACGACGAACTCCCGATCCTGCTGGTCGGAAAGGGCGGCGGCACGATCACCGGCGGCCAGCACCTCAAGTTCGCGAAAGAGACGCCGCTGATGAACCTTTATCTGGCGATCTTCGACCGAATGGGCGCACCCACAAAACGCTTCGGCGACAGCACCGGTAAATTGGCAATCTGATTTTGGACGAGCAAGTAAAAACGCGAATGCGGCAGTTTCGGAAGCTGCCGCATTCGCGTTTTAATTGACTACCGCTGTTATGGCTTCTTGAATTCGACGATCACCATCTTACTCGTGATCGTTCCGGTTTTCGTTTCGGACTTGAATAGGCCGCCAGGAACTTCGTCGCTCATCCACGTTTGGCCTTCGACTTCACCCGCTGCCGTCTTCGACTTGTACTTCATCCACTTCGTTTTGACTTCGACATCGCCGATTTTTACCGTCTCTGTGCCCTCTTCGGTGGTGCCTTCGGGCTTCACTCCAGGCGTCGGCGTGGCCGGTGCGCCTTCGACTTTTGGAACCTCAATCGTCTTCGTCACTTCGCGCTTCGTCGGCGGGCCTTTGAACTCCATGCCGTTGACGACGGTCGCCGTTTCGACTTCGAGAACGAGTTTATCGGCACCGACTTCGAGCAACTTCGTTCCGATTTTGGTGGCGGATTTCATCCCGTTGAACTCGCTCGTCATCGACATGACGATCGAAGTTCCGGACTTGAACGAGGCCCACTGCTTGAACTCCGGGTTTTCAATCGGGTCCGCACGACCCACGACCGACGCAAACACGAGGCCGAATGTAATCAGAATCATACGCATCGCTTCCACTCCTTGAGCGATTTCTGAGAAACAACGAGACAATGTCAGAATATCCCACCATCAGCCATCTGCCAGTGTTGCACAGAATTACTTTACCGCCGTGTGATGGTGACGATGAGGTTCGCCATCAACGCGAGTAGCGAAGCGATGAAAAACCCGACGAGCGTCCAACGTCGGTTGTCGTGCTTCTCGTAGTTCAGCAAGTGGTTCGCCAGCTTTTCTTGCGTCTTGGCGAGGTCGATTTTCAACGACTCGATCTTCTCCGCTTGCTCTTTGTTTTGTTTTTTGATCTCTTCGAGGTCCGCTCGGAGATTATCGACTCGTTCGATGAGTGGTAGCAATCCGGTCGTCAGTTCGAAACATTCATTTCACGAGTTCCTCTTCGCTATACATCTTTTCGATCAGCAGCTTGATGTCAAAATCAGAACGAATCGCCAGCCAATCGCCCCACAAATGGATAATCGTTGACCGGAAAAACCGCGTGTCACGCAGTTCGTTGTCGGAAAATGCCCGCGTTAGATGGTTCCCGAAATCGTCGGAGAAATTCGCTACGATCGGCACGCCCCCTGCGTTTCCACGGGGATACCTGGGGTTCATTCCCCAGACGATCTTCGTTTGTACGATCGTGCCGGCGCTGATTTCCTCCATGCAATCCGCCGCCGCAGTCGCCCACGCTTTCCAGGTCGGGTTGGCGTCGAGCGATGGGTCGATGATCTGTTCGACCATGTTGGGGCCGTTCTTCGATTCGTTCATGGCTTCACTTTCCCGTTTTCAGGAACTCCTTGATACTGCCCAAAATGGCTTCGCGATCCGGAACGCGCGTGGCGACCACGTTCGGATGCGCTGCGATGAGTTCGTGGACGTGCTCGTAGAACTCGCCGCTGCCGTAGGGCGACTCGACTTGCCCGTAGCCGAAGAGGTTCACCTTTGGGACGATCTGACTTTTTAGGATTTCGAGGCACTTCGGGTTGTCGTCGCCGAGGTTGTCGCCGTCGGAGAAATGGAAGGCGTAGACGTTCCAGTCCGATGGTGGGTAGCGGCTGTCGATGATCTTTGCGGCGAGTTCGTAGGCGGTGCTGATGCGGGTGCCACCGCTTTCGCGGGAATGGTAAAACGTGTGTTCGTCCACCTCTTTCGCGGCGGCATCGTGAATGATGTACACCGCATCGACGCCCGAGTAATGCTTCTTGATCCAGGTGTCGATCCAGAACGCTTCGATACGCACGATCTCTTTTTAGACGACAATCTTCAAACCGCGCAACGACAGCTCGGACGGAAAC
>JANXNT010000366.1 GCA_025353985.1 Limnoglobus sp. | reverse complement strand
CCGATCTCTTTCGGGACGAAGTACATTTTCGCAAACAACTGGTGCAGCTCCGGTTCGCCAGCGATTGTGTAGAGCAGGCCGACCGTCTCCACACGGGGTACGCGGCGGGTGCCGGTCTGAATGCTCACCGTCAACTTGCCGCTTTCGCCAGGCCCGAGTTCGCGGCGATCGAGTTCCGCGGACGTGCAGGTACAGCTTTTCATCGGTTCGTTGAACGCGATCGCACGGTCGGTGGGGTTGACGATGATAAACGTGTCGAGAATCGATTCGTTGAGCTTTACCGTGCCATGGTTCTTGTCCGGTTCAATGATGTATACGCTCGTCGGGGTCGGCGTGGGCGTCGCAACGGGAGCGGCTGGGTTGGCCCAAATGACGAACGACGCGAGTGATATTGCAGCAAGAGTACCGGCAAGTAGAATCAGCGGCTTCATGGCTCACGCGTTCTCGGATGAATCCAATCGTTACGGAATCGGACTGACTATAGGCGTTAAAAACGTTGAATTAGATGAAATGTAACGGTTGTAATCACTCGTTATTGGGCTGTCAAGGATAAATTACAATTTCCCGAGATCGGAACGCATCTCTCGTCCGATTGGCCGACGACGCGACCGCCTTTAGAAAAATCGTTAGGAAACCGCGAGCAAGAGTGTCGCCAGCTCGTCGACCGCCTCAGGCGACACGTCGCGCATCGGGAGGTTTTGGCCGACGTTTGGGTAACAGCGACCAGAGGATTTCCCGTAAGCAGGGTCGTAGTGGATCGCGAGTAGCGACGCGACGAATTCGTACCATCTGCCCGCGTCGATGTGTTGAATCCAGTCGGTAACTGGACTCGTTCCGTGGCGGGTGCGGAGTGCGTTCAGGATGCGTTTTAACGTTTCGCTGTCGGCCACGAGGTGTGCGTATTCCGAGAGAAGATTTTCTACACGGCCAGCGGTTGGCACGTGGATTCGGTACCCGTTGGCGGCGCGCAACACCGACCACAACTTCGGCGGTAAGTACACGTTGCCGATGCGGTTACTTTCCGATTCCACCCAAACGGGTGTGGCGGGCGTGAACGTGTTCAGTGCGTGTAATAGCTGCGAATCGAACAGTTTTTGCGAAGGTTGCGGCCCCATGTTGCCGAGCACGGAACCGCGATGATTCGCCAGTCCTTCGAGGTCGAGCACTTGCGCACCCCGTTCGGCCAATCGGTGCAGGATCTGCGTTTTGCCCGAACCGGTCGCGCCTGCGATGATGCGATAAGTCAAAGCCTCCGGTACGGTTTCGAGTTCGTGCAGAACGTGCGTGCGGTACGTTTTGTAGCCGCCATTCAACACGCTGACACGCCAGCCGATTTGCGCAAGAATGTGCGAAAGGCTCGCCGAACGTTGCCCGCCACGCCAACAATAAACGAGCGGGCGATAGTCTTTGCCCAGATCGGCGAAGTGCGAATGCAGGTGATTGCTGATGTTTGCCGAGACGAGCGCCGCCCCCAACTTACGCGCCGGGAACGGCCCGACTTGCTGGTAAATTGTCCCGACTTCAGCACGCTCCCCATCATTCAACACGGGCAGGTTGATCGCGCCAGGCATGTGGTCCTCGGCATACTCGCCGGGCGAACGCACATCGATAATTTCGCTGAAAGGGCAGGGCTTGCCACGGCTCCAAAGCTCGTCGAGAATCTGCGGCGTGTTGGTCATCGGTTATAACGGCTTTCGAGCGAGCGCCCAGACGACGATCGGGTAATCTTCTTCGTTGGCCAGCGAATGCAGCCACTTCTTGTAGATCACCCAACGTCTACCGAAGTTCGCTTTGACGACACTCCGATTCCCCCAAGAATCGGCAACGATGTCGTCCATCGGGAAGCCGCACTCCGCGAGCAGGTGCTTCAAACCCGTGACGGTCCAACGGCTGCAATCGATCGGGAACTCGTGGATTTTCAGCAGGAACGGCGTCGTAATTAAAAAATACCCACCCGGATTCAGCATCTCGTAAACGTTCTTCCCCGCACGGTATGGCCATGGTAGATGTTCGAAGACTTGCTCGGCAATGATCAGGTCGAACTTCTCGGACAACGGCCCTTCGCAGACATTGTATTCTGGGTAATCGAGCGAAAGATAATCGCGAAACAAGCCGGGACGATCCCAGAAATGCCCCGAGATTTCGAGCACTTTACGCTCGCCGGGGTGAATCTTCGCGAGCAGCTTTTCCGTCTCGACGTTCATCACCTGCCGTAGCCACTGGTTGGGCGGATCGCCGGAAAAATAGAACGGCCCGACGATCCGTTTGAGCCAGGCCCAGCGCGGGCTGAGTAGCGTCCGTTCGAAGTATCGTGCCATGTTGTGTTATCGTTGAGTGTAACAGAACGGAACAAACCTAACATACGATTTTTGTATTACCTTACAAACCGCGTAACTGTTGTCGTCCCGTTCTTCAGTTCGAATCGATAACCGTCGGCGAATGCGTCGGCGAACTCTTCCTGGTGGCTGACGAGCAAGATGCACTTCAGGTGCCCGCGCAGATTTTGTAATTCTTGAATCATCACCTGTCGCCCCTGTCGGTCGAGGCAGCCGAAGCCTTCGTCGATAATGACGCTTTCGATGGGCCGATGCTGTTTGCTCGCGTACTGCCCGATGCCAAGCGCGAGGCTGACGGCTACGCGAAATTTCTGGCTGCCGGACAGGAACATCACGTTGATCGGCGAACCACCTGCAATGCGATTGATCGCTTCGAGTTCGAGCGAACGATCTCCGCCGGTCGAGTCGTCCGAGCCGACGAGTTTCAAAAATAACTGCCCGCTCGATAGCCTATCCAGAACGCCGTTCGCGCAATCGACGATCTGGCGTTCGGCGGTGCGTACGAGGTGGCGTTGCAGTCGGTCGCGGCCGAGCAGTTCGGCGAGCAGCTTGTAGCGGGTATGTTCGGCATCGGTCGTCTTCGTTTGATCGCTCAGTTTCGCACGCTGTTCGCGGTGGCCTTCGAGCACCGCCAAACTGCGTTGCTCCGCGTGCAGTTCCCGCATCGCGGTTTCGAGCAACCTTCGCACCGCCACGAGATCTTCCTTCACTTGCTCCGGCGATAGCCGCGCGTCTTCGGGGAAATCCGCCGCTTCGTCGTCGATGTTCGCGACTTCTCCGCGGATCGTATCGAGTGTGTTGCGTGCGCGTTCGAGCCGCTGAAAATTCGCCTCGGTATCTTTGCTGTGCAGGCTATCGAGTTCGGTTTTCCATGCGTGATGCTCGGTGAGGCCCGCTTTCTCCACGAGCAATTGCCACACGGTGGGCAGGCCCTTCAGCGACTTCTCAATCATCTCATCGCAGTGCTTGCGCGTCACTTCTTCGGTTTGCAATTTGCCGTTGAGGTCGGCGAGTAGCGTCGCGTGGGCTTGCGCATCGCGACCGTGAATATCCTCTTGCGTCTCGGTATCTTTCAGGCTCGACTTCGTGCCCTTAATCGCGTTGACTAACGCGAGTTCTTCGGATTGTTTCGACGCTTGTTCTTCGCGAATCGAAGCCAGATCGACGCTCGGTAAGTTCGTGCGAAGTTTGTCGAGCGTGTCCCGCGTCGTGTCGAGTTTCGCGCGAAGTTGTTGCCAGCTATCGGAACGATCTTGTGCCGCTCGTACCTGTCGCTTCGCGACTTCGAGGCTGCTGAGATCCTGCCGCAACAGTGAAAGTTCATCGCGAGCGGGGTACGTGGTCGCGAACCAATCGGTGTTTTTCGTGGCCGCCACTTTGATTTGAAACGGCTCGGGAAGTTCGGCATACGCCAAAGTACAGACGCTTAAATGCCGAGCAGCATCGGTGGCGGCCTGCTTCCGTGCCGTTGTCGCCTCGGTGTATTTTTCGCGAAGCGCCTCAAGCGTTTTGTTCGATTCGGCTTCATCGGCCAGCGTGCGTTTTTCGTCGGCGGCTGCGATTGTCTGCGCTTTCGTGGCCGTTTCGCGGCGGGCTTCGGCGTTCTGTAACTCCGTCTCGCGGTGGCGTTTTTCGTCGGCGAGGTGCTTCGCCGTCAACGGTTGACCGCACGCATTGCAGGTGGTTGTGCCGATGACGCTGTCGAAGTTTTTCAGGTTGCCGCGCGCTTGCGTTTCGAGTGCCGCCGCCGCCGCATGTTCTTCATCGGCTTTTAAGCGAGCCTGTTTTGCGATCTCTAATTTTGCCGCGATGCCGGCGTGCTTCGCCTTCAGTTGCTCGCCTTCGGTCTTGATCTCGGCAGCCTTGCGTTCCCACTCGATGCCCTTTTGTTTGGCGTTCGCACCGGCGGTGCGCTCGTCGTGGAGTCGCTGCAAAATCGGCTGAACGCGGTTCAGATCGGTCAGCCGATCCGCTTCCGCCTGTGCTGCTTTCACTTCGAGTGTCGGGTCGGTCGGGTACTGCGTCAATTCATCCGTTAGGCGTTTCAGCTCAGATTCTTGCGTCTCCGCGAGGCGTACGGTTTGCAAAATTGCGGCCAAATCGCGTAACCGTGATGTAAGTGTCGCGAGTTTTTTCTCGTCGTCTTCAATCGTTTTGCGAAGCGTTGCGCGTTTCTTTTTCGCGATGTCGAGTTGCCGATCCGACGACGTTTTATGTTCGAGCGCCTGCGTATGCTGTTTCGTCAGGCGCTCTGTTTTCTGCTTCGATTCGTGATCTTTTCCGCGATACTTCACGACGGTCTCGACCGCGGGCATCACGTCTTTGAGTTCGCGAATTCGCGTGAAGTCGGCTTGCAATGTCGCCGCCTGACTCAGCAATGCCTCCGCGACGCGCAGCTTCTCGCGAGAGGCGGTTAAGCGAGTTTGCACGGCCGTCCATTGTCGTGCGGTGTGCTCGCGTTGCAAGAGC
>JANXNT010000351.1 GCA_025353985.1 Limnoglobus sp. | reverse complement strand
GAACAAGCCCTCCGCAACGGCATCTTCGTCACGGCTGGCGACATCAACGGCGACGGCTTCGCGGACCTGATCGCAGGCGGAGGCCCCGGTGGCGGCCCGCGTGTGTTAGCCTTTGACGGCAAGAGTTTATTGAACAACGAGTACGTGAATCTCGCGAACTTCTTCGGCGGCGACGTCGATAGTCGCGGCGGCATTCGCGTGGCAGTGAAAGACCTCGATGGCGACAATCGTGCCGACCTCGTGGTCGGTTCGGGCGCAGGGGCCGGTAGCCGCGTAACGGGCTACCTCGGCAAGAACATCTCCGCGAGCGGCACGCCCGCAGCCGAGTTCGACTTCGATGCACTCGCCGGATTCACTGGCGGCGTGTTCGTGGGATAGTATTCGAATTAGCCGCGACGCGCAGGCTTTGCGAAGCGGAGCGCGTAGACTTCACGCATGGTGATGGGTGAAGTCCACGCGCTCCGCTACGAAGACTCCGCGTCGCGGCTAATTCACTCGCCACTTCCCTAAGCGATTCCTACCTTTGCTAGAGGCGATTTCCTCTCACTGTGAGTGACCTCTCATGCCTGCGTTTTTTCCCGATATCCCGAACATCCCCTTCGAAGGGCCGGATAGCAAGAACCCGCTCGCGTTCCGCCATTACGATGCCAGCGAGATCGTCGACGGCAAGACGATGAAGGATCACCTTCGCTTCGCCGTCTGTTATTGGCACACGATTTGTGGTACCGGTGCGGACCCGTTCGGCCCCGGTTGTGCCGAGCGACCCTGGGACGACCTGGGCGGTTCGCCGGTCGAAGTCGCTCTGCGGCGAGTCGATGTGATGTTCGAATTGGTGTCCAAACTCGGTGCGCCATACTACTGCTGGCACGATCGCGATGTCGCCCCCGAAGGCAAAGACCTCGCCGAAACGAACGCGATTTTCGACACGATTGCCGCAAAACTCAAACTCAAACAAACCGAAACGGGCATCCAGCTACTCTGGGGCACCGCGAACTTGTTCAGCAACAAGCGGTTCGTCCACGGTGCATCGACGAGTTGCAACGCCGATGTGTTTGCCTATGCAGGGGCGCAAGTCAAGAAGGCGCTCGAAGTGACGAAGGAACTCGGCGGCACGAATTACGTGTTTTGGGGCGGACGCGAAGGTTACCACAACCTGCACAACACCGACCTGCGCCGCGAGTTCGACCACCTCGCGAAGTTCCTGCACCTCGCGGTCGAACACAAGAAGAAGATCGGCTTCACGGGGCAGTTCCTCATCGAGCCGAAGCCGAAGGAGCCGACGACGCACCAGTACGACAGCGACTGCGCCGCCTGCATGGCCTTCCTCAAGACGTACGGCCTCGACGGCGACTTCAAGTTCAACGTCGAGACCAACCACGCCACGCTCGCCGGGCACACGATGGCCCACGAGTTGACCTACGCGTCGAGCTACGGCATGCTCGGCAGCATCGACGCCAACCGCGGCGACGAACTCATCGGCTGGGACACCGACCAGTTCCCCACGAACCTCTACCAGACCGCGCAAGTGATGCTCGCGGTGCTGAATCAGGGCGGCCTCGGCTCGGGGGGGCTGAACTTCGACGCCAAACTGCGGCGCGAGAGCTTCGAGCCGACCGACCTGTTCTACGCCCACATCGGCGGCATGGACGCCTTCGCCCACGGCCTGAAAATCGCCGCGGCGATGCGGGCCGACGGCGTCCTCGACGAGATGCTCGCCAAGCGCTACGCCTCGT
>JANXNT010000330.1 GCA_025353985.1 Limnoglobus sp. | reverse complement strand
CCGGTATCGCCTTCGATGGTCCGCACGATGTTCGTCGGTCGCGGGTCGACAATCGCCACGATTTCGTTGAATTCCGGGTTGTGGTCGCCGACGAGGACGCCGCCCTCGTCGCCGCAACCGATGAGCGCGGTGCGAACGGCCTTGTTGCCCTTCCAGGAATCGTAACCGAAGTAAACGGCGGCGGAAACGGGCACCACGGCGGCACCCGCCACCATACTCTTCATGAACCCACGCCGACTCAGGTCGCCAGCGGTGTTCGCAAAGTTTTTCGCCCCTTGGGCTTTCTGTTCCGCAGTAATATCGAGAGGCATCGGGAAGCTCCAAGGCGAATGTATGTTAGATTCGATTTCGTATATTTGGCCGTCAAACCGCCTTCGTTACTACGACTTTCTTCGGTTTGTCGCAGCCGCAGGCATAGGCGATGATTGCGTCGAGGCCCATCCAGCGGCCCGTTGGCAGGAACGCGAGGCTCAGGAGTGCGAAGCACTCGATGAGGTTCTTGTTGATGAACAACGGGTTGCCTTCGGTGTTCGGCGGTTGCGGATACCACGGCACGGCCGGCCACGTGAGGTAGGTCGTCACCAGGAACCCGGCGGCGAGTACGCAACTGATTCGCGTGAATAATCCGAGCAACAAAAAGGCACCGACGGAGGCGATGAAATACATCGTGAAGCGGTCGGCCATTTCACCGGGCCGCGTGGCGGGTTTGTCGTCGGCGGACTTCGTCCAACCGAGGCCGGTTTTGAGCTCGGTGGCGAATGCATTGGCATCGTTCGCGAGTTCGGCTTCGGCGACAACGAGTTCGGTTCGCACCTCGGCAGCACGCTTCGTCTCGGTGCCATTGCCGTTGCCGAGTTTCATCGACAGGCGTTCGTTTGCGGCGGCGACTTCGCCCTTCAGCCAGTTAATGTGTGCGAATCGTTGTGGGGCGGTCAGTGCGACATCTTGCCCGACGAATTTCACCTTCGTGTCGCGACCCTCTGCGCCGTGAACCCAGCGTGCGTACTTGGCTTTCGATGCAATAATCGCTTTCTCCGCAAGCTCTTTCGCCCCTTCGTCGCGCTTCTTGGCGTCGGCGAGCGTCGTGTCGCGTTTCTTCGCCGATGCCTTGCGGGCGTCTTCGGCTTTCTCCTTCGCGACGGCCTTGGCTTTGTCATCCTTGGCCGCAAACATCTCCGCCGCTTCTTCGTCAGCGATGGTTTTTAGCTCTTTGTCGTACGCGCCCGGTGCACCCTTGATATCCGCTGCGGCGGCCTTCTTGATCGCCGTTTCTGCAATTTCCGGCAGCACGTCGAGTGCCTTCGCGACATCGGCGGGGCAGGCATCGGATTGTGCTGAAAGCGAGAGTTTCGCGAACTCGGTCGGGGTCGTTTCCAGCGTCGTTTTGAGCTTGCTCGCGAACGTCACGGTTGGGTCGTCGAACTGCGTTCGCATCACGCCACCAAACCACGTCGGCGAGGCTTTGAAGTACGGTTCGCTGGTGAACACTTTGTTGGTTTCAGATGGCCCGACGTTGTGCGAATGGATCTTGTTCAGCCCCTCGAACAGGAACTGCCAGCCGATCGCCAGGCGTAATGCCAACAGGAAAAAGACCTTCCATTGCCACTTTTGCTGCGCGGTGGCAACGACGAGGGCAATCAGGCAACCGGCAAGCCCGGCGTAGATCACGGAAGTTGGGATCATGATGAGAGGGATTCCATCAATCGGGGAAGCTCAAGTCGTTCAGGTAGCGTTCGCGAAACGTTGCCGGAGAATATACATCGCTGGGCAGGTCGATCGCCAGTGTCTCGCAATCGGTGAGGATTACGCTTCCCAGTTGCGGTTTCGTACCGTTGTGCGATGCAGCACCGAGTACGAAACACGCCGTGGAATACGCATCGGCTTCGGCAGCGGTTCGGGCC
>JANXNT010000284.1 GCA_025353985.1 Limnoglobus sp. | reverse complement strand
GAGCAACGCCCTAACCGACGCAGCATTTCCGGCCGCGGCACGGTTCCCAAAATTGCAACAACTCAGTTTGCACTCGAAACAAATCACGGGGAGCGGCATCGCCCACCTGAAGGCGTCTTCGATCAGCAAGTTGAATCTGGAAAAATGTGAGCTGGTAGATGCCGAGATGGTCCATCTTCAGGCCATGCCAAACTTGGCGCAGTTGGACATCATCAGCACGACGATCGGCGACGCGGGACTGAAGCACATCAGCGAAGTGAAACAGTTGGGCACATTGCAAATGCAGAATTGCGGCAACCTCACCGATGAGGGGATGAAGCACCTGGAGAAATGCCTGACGCTTCAACGACTGGAATTCGGTAACAACAGCAACAAGATGACGGGCGGCTCCTTGAAGAGTGTGGGTAAACTCAAGAACCTGACTTTCCTGGGTTTACCCTTGCCTCATCCGGACGCGCCTCTTTTCCTCACAGACGCCGACATTAAGCCCCTTTTGGGCTGTGAGAAACTGGAAGTGATCGGCGGGATCAATCACAAGAATATCACTGATCTCAGCCTCGAGACTCTGGCTCAATTTAAGAATCTCAAGGAGTTGCAGTTGAAGGGCACGAAGGTGACGGCCGCCGGCGTGAAGACGTTCCGAGCCGCACTGCCGGATTGCAAGGTCGTGAGCGACTTCCCGGAGTGATTGGATACGTATTGTTAGCTAGCGAGGGAGTCGTGGCGAGTCGTCGTACCCATGGGTTGCGCTCGCGCAGCGGGTCGGCACGAACTGCCCCACTCAACGAAAATGCGGATCGCGAACGGTCGCGATCCGCTGAAATTCGGACTGGATAGGCTTATCGCACGCCACCCATTGCACCGCCCATCGCGCCGCCACCGAGTACGAAATCGACGGTTGTCGCTCCCGTGGCTAGTACCGACGCGGTTAGCGATGTGTCGATCGGGTCGCTGTAAATCCTCGGTAGCGACTCTTTGACGCCATCGGTGAATGGACTACTTCCCTCGGCGACTTCTTTGCCATCGACGCCGAGTTTACGCGAAATCACCACTTTGTATTCGCCCGCCGAGACACCCGCCGATCCCTTTGCGGAAACGAGTTGATACTTCCCGGAGGCATCGGTGCGGCCACTACCGGGGATGCCATTCGGGTCGAGTGGCATGAACTGCACCATCGCCCCGGCAATGGCTTTGCCCTTCAAACTGACGTTGCCCGTGACGGCCACGGTCGGCTTGTTATCGCCCGATTTCGAACAGCCGCTAAGACCGATCAGACCGACGA
>JANXNT010000278.1 GCA_025353985.1 Limnoglobus sp. | reverse complement strand
CGTTCACGGGGTCAAATGACGATTTTTAAGGACTTTTTGCGTATCTGTTGCTGAAAATCGGTCCAAAACCGACCTTTTAAGGCAATCTCAGTCAAAAACAGCCTTGGATTTCAAGCGTTTTACCCCGTGAACGGTTACCTTCGCGCACGGCGTCTTCGACCGAGTCGGTGATGCGATACAACGAGCGATCGTCGGGCGAGATGTAACCGCGTTGCAACAGGTCATCGTCCACGAAGCGTTGCCAACTCCGCCAGTAATCGCCGCCCGGTTCGTCGACGAGGACAAGCGGGAAGATGTGCGACTTGCCGGTCTGGATCAGTGTCAGTGATTCGAACGCTTCGTCGTGCGTGCCGAAGCCGCCAGGGAAGAGCGCGATCGCGTCGGACTCTTTCACGAACGCGAGTTTGCGCGTGAAGAAATACCGCATGTTCATCAGCTTCGGATCGTCGAGAATCACGGGGTTCGCCGATTGCTCGAACGGCAGCATAATGTTCAAACCGAAGCTGTTTTCGCGCCCCGCGCCGACGTGCCCCGCCTCCATAATCCCTGCGGCGGCCCCGGTGATGACCATGTAACCCGCGTCGGCGATCTGCTTGCCGAACGCCACCGCCGCCAGGTACGCGGGGTGGTCCGGTTTCGTGCGTGCGGAGCCGAACACCGTCACTTTCCGCCGCGACCGATATGCTGCAAACACGCGGAAACAGTGCCGCAGTTCCTTGAACGCCGTCGCCAGCAGCTTGGCATCGCCGCGGCTACACCCGTCCTTCGTCAGCTTGTCCGCCGTCTCTTTGATCTGCGCGACGAAGTCGTCAATCGACTCGGTGGCATCCGTTTCCAGGATCGATTCGAACGCCGTATTCGGCACCGCTTCCTCCGCCATGCTTCGACTCCGCCAAGTGAATTATGGACGGTATCAACCCGCGGCCACCAGACGGCGGATTGCGGGTGGCGTGTCTTCCCAAGCGCTCATGTAGGCTTCTTCGAGTGGCACCAGCACGTGTGCGCCGGGGGCGATGAAGAGCGGCATGTCCGGCAAACGGTCGCCGAGGCCGAGCGTTTCGATGTGGGCCGTCTGCACGCCGTCGGCTTCGTAGGAAGCGAAGACGCGATCCTGACCGGCGGGCAGTTCGAACTCTTCGCAATCGAACTGATCCCAGATCGCTTTGTGAATGCCATGCGGGTCGCGTTTCGTCGGCGGGAACAGATCGAGCACGAGCACGTGAATTCCCTGCTGCATCGCAGCCGCAATTTTGCCCACGAACGAGTCCAGCGCCCGCTCGCCGTCCTTATTCCCCGGCGAGACGATTTCGATGAATGCCACGATCTGGCCGAGGTGATGGCGAATCGTGATGCGGTTCGCTTTCTCCGCATAATACGCCTTGTCGGTTTGTCGCGTAAACTTCGTTTTGGGCCGCTCGAGCGTAGCCGTGCCACCACGTTGCGACTCCTCTGGCGCAGCGAGTTCCACGGCTAAAACATCGGTTTCCTTCGTGCCGCTACGCTGTTCAACGAGCGCCGAAAATTCGGAAGGCAATGGTCCGCGATTCAGTTTGCGACAGATTTCCATCGACCAGAATTGGTGGAAATGGTGGAACAAACCAGACGGAACGCGAGTCCAATCGTGTATCGGCATCGTACATCTCCTTCAGACGAACATCGTGGTGAGTATACCAGGCCGAACGGATTTGCCGCGTTATCACGTGTGCGATTTCGATCTGCGGAGTCGCCAGGCGAGGGAAACTATTCCGCGGAGCGCGAAGAGGCCGGGCCGCCAGCCGGATGGGTACGGGCCGCTGCGGCGGCGGAGGCCATCGTAGAGGCCTTCGAGTACGGCGCGGGCGGACTTGTCGAAGCCGCCGTCTTTCTCATGTGCGTAGCGGTGGAAGATGTATTTCAGGTAATGCACGAGCGCGGGGATCGGCTTGCGGGCCGTCTTGCGGCGGCGGTGACGTAACAGCAATCGGAGCAAGTTTCGTGCGTCGAAATAGCGTTGCAGGGCTTTGCCTTCGCGTTGAAACGAACTCGAACCTTTGTGCCAAACCAGCCCCTCGGCGATCACGCCACACACGCCGCCCGCTTCTTGCACGCGCAGACACCAGTCGGATTCTTCGTGGATGAGGAAGTAGCGTTCGTCGATCAGGCCGATTTTCTCGACGGTTGCACGGCGGATCATCAGGCAGCAACCGTTGACAATGTCCGCGTCGACGACGGCCGGGGAACCGGGTGTCGTTGCCACGTCGATCGGCTGAAAGAAACCGGCACGGTCCGGGCGGTTGAAAACGACGCCAGTGGTTTGCACTTTCGCCGGTTCGTCCATGAAGTGAATGACCGGCCCGAGCACGCCGTAGTTCGGGTGCGCCTCGGCGGCGGCGATCATTTTCGCGGTGAATTCCGGTGGCACGGTCGTGTCGTTGTTCAACAAAATCATCAAGTCCGCGCCGTGTTGGAGCGCATACTTCACGCCGATGTTGTTGCCGCCCGCCCACCCGCCGTTGACCGGCGAACGCACGAACGCCACCGTTGGAAACTCCGCCTGCAACGCGGGACCGACTTCGACTTTCGAGGCATTATCGACGACGACGACATTCGCGGCCATCGTCGAAACCGCCAACGATTGCAGGCATTTTCGCGTATCGCTGAGGCCGTTGAAATCGACGAGGACGATCCAAGTGGCGGGCATCGATCATTCTCCCGCGCGGTGCTGGATGTGCTCGGGGGATGAGTGTGTGAGCAGCGACCAATACAACCCGACGAGGCGAATCAGTTTCAATTCGCAATAGAAAGTCTGGCTAGATTGCGCGGCGAACAGGCCACCGAGATACCCGACGAGGTACTGTAAATGTTTGCGTAGAAAGTAGCGAGGCAAGCCGAGGAACTTCGGCACGCCGACGGGTTCGTTTTGCAAGAGTTTCAGGTGGTTCGGACTGCCGCCCCAGGTGTAACGGCGATAGAAGCGCTTCGTCGAGCGCGATGCGGGGATGAAGTGTCGCACCATCGCTTCGGGTTCGTAAACGACGGTGACGCCGTTGCCGTAGGCGCGTTGGAAGAGGTCCGTATCTTCGCCACCCGCCATGCGGCCGGTGCCGATGTCGAGGCGGTAGACGCCGATTTTTTCGACGAGGTTGCGACGGAGCGCGAGGTTGACGTTGAAGCCCATCACGGTCGGGTCGCGGATGACGCGACTCTCGCCGCCGAGGTCGATGAGTGCGAACATGCCCGCGAACTTCGGCCCGTACCACTTCGGCGGCTGACCCAATTCCCATAGCGGCAACACGCGGCCGAACACGAGGTCTGCATTGTGCTTTTCGAATGCACCGAGAAGTTTCGCGATCCAGTCGGGTTCGGGAAAGGCATCGTCGTCAGTCCAAGCGATGATGTCGCCGTGGGCTTCCCGAATGCCGCGGTTGCGGGCGTGCGAGATACCTGGCGTCGATTCGAGAACGATGCGGATCGGCAAGTGGGCGGCGTGTTTGGTGGCAACGGCATCGGTGTCGTCGGTGCTGTTGTTATTGACAACGAGAATTTCGAGTTCGATCCCCGGCGGCACGACGAGGCTCGTCATGTGTGCGAGTACCCGGTCGAGCATTGCGGCTCGGTTCCAAGTGCAAATGGCGATGGTCAGCATCGGCATCGGGGGAGACAGTCAACCGTGTGAGAGTTACGCAACCGGAGCAGTCGCCGGCCAACGCGGTGCGACCAAATAGCCTGCGGTGGCCGGTTCGCGGTTCGCGGCACACTCGGCCAAGAACCCCGCGTACTTGGCGGCCATCAAGTAATCGTCGAGCCAATCGGGCCGCCCGCGCATTCGCCCGATCCACGCCCGCAATCTCGCCTTCGCATACTCGAAGACCGTCCAACGCGGGCGACCGAACAGCGTCGGGCAAACGGGAAGTCCTTCGAGCCGCACATGTGTCCGACCGAGCGCATGAAAGTAAGCCCAGAAGTGGTGCAACGTCGTCCGCTCGCGCGGGATGTAATGCTCCACTTCCGTCGTGCCAACCCACATGCCGGGGATCGCTTCGGCTTGCATCGCGCGAATCACGGAGACTTCGTCTGCCCCGATGAGTTCGGTCTTCACACGCCCGAAGATCGGGTCGAAGCGGAACCGTCGCATCAGTGCGGTGCGGTACGCCATGTTCGCCCCGAACGGACCTTCGTTCCCAGCGAACAGCCGCACGTTCGTCCCATAATCTTTCAGCGAAAACACCGCTGCCAACCGCGTCGCGTTCGCTTCGATTCGTGCGCGGTTGGCTGACGGCACATCGTCGCCGTACCAAGGTGTCACGCGGCCACCGAAGTAACCTGCCTCTGGATTCTCGTCTGCCACGCGAACGAATTCCGCCACCCAGTTTTCGGACACTTGCACATCATCGTCCGTCCAGAGAATCAGATCCCCGCGTGCGGTGTCAACGGCCCGATTGCGGGCGTGCGAGTGGCCTTGTCGTAGTTCGCGAACCGCCATGATAGGTAACCGCACGGCATGTTTTGCCACAATTGCGGCGGTATCGTCGGAACAATTATTATCGACGACGACGATTTCCCATTCCAGCCCGGCGGGGATGCGCAATTTGTGGAACGACTCGAGTGTGCGATCGAGCAATGCCGCTCGATTCCACGTACAGATTGCCACGGTTAATTTCATCGGACAGCCTTGTCTCGAGAGACTCTTACGTCGGTTACCCGACGGCACGCCATTCGTTGTCGTAAACGACAATCCCTTGGTCGGCACTGGTGGACAAGTGGCGGTGACGGTCGTCGCCCACCACGTCGTAAACCACGGCGTTATCGACGGAGTCGAGGATCGTGCCGTTGGCCGTCGCGACCATTAAGTTCAACATTATGGCATGACCGGGTCGAAGGCCAACCCCTTTCAGTCGGCATTCGACCGTCTGCGTGCCTTCACGGAGCGAGATCGGGAAGCCGACTTCGCGCGACCACCCCGTAACGACTCGCGTTCCGTAGAGATTTTGCACGATCACTTGCACATCGACATCGGGGATCGTTGCCTTCGCGTCGATGTCCATACGCAAAATCAGATCGTCGCCAGTCGTGAACACTGAAAGTGGCCGACCATCGGCATCGACTAGCCCCGCGCGGCTGAAGCGTGCGCGGCCATCGCCGGATCGCGACTTGTTACTCAGGTCGCTCGTGCGGGCATCGGTGAGTAGGCGATCCATGTACGATTGCGTGACCGCGCCGGCGGGGCCGATCTCGACCATCTGCCCGCGTTCGAGCATGAGAGCACGCTGGCACAATCGCGGTATTTGCTGCATGTTGTGGCTGACGAACAGGATCGTCTTGCCCGACTGCGCCAGTTGAATCATCCGGTCAATACAGCGTTTTTGGAAGCTCGCATCGCCGACGGCGAGGACTTCGTCAATGACGAGAATTTCCGGCTCGAGGTGCGCAACGACGGCGAACGCAAGGCGAACGTACATGCCGGAGGAATAGCGTTTGACGGGGGTATCGAGGAACTTACCGACTTCGGAGAACTCGACGATCTGCTCGAACTTCGAGTTGATTTCGCGGCGGGCCATGCCGAGAATCGAGCCGTTCATGTAGATGTTTTCGCGCCCGGAAAGTTCCGGGTGGAAGCCAGTGCCAACTTCGAGCAAGCTACCCATACGGCCGCGCAATTCGAGGCGGCCGTGCGTTGGCTCGGTGATGCGCGATAGCAGTTTGAACAGCGTCGACTTGCCCGCACCGTTGCGACCGATGACACCGATCGCTTCACCCCGAGGCACTTCAAACGAAATATCCTTCACAGCCCAGAACGAATTTTCGTCTTCGAGGGCATCGGCGCGGACCAGCGAACGCACTTTCGAGAACGTCCCGCGGACGATCCGTTTCACCGATTCGGTGAGGTTGAGATCGCCGGTCGGGTTCGCCCCGATGCGGTAGCGTTTGGAAAGGTTCTCGGCTCGTATCGCAGGTTTCATGGTTTCGGTAAGTCTGCCAGTCGGCGGTAAAGGTCGTCGACCACCCAGTGGAACGCGGCCAGGTGGAGCGTTTCGACGATGCCCATGTCGTTGGAGTCAATGTGGAGGCCCGCCCGGCACATGCCGCGCAACTTGCCGCCATCGAAGCCCGTGCAGCCGTACGTTCCCACGCCGTTGCGATTCGCCCACTCGACCGCACGCAGGATGTTCGGGCTGTTCCCAGACCCGCTAATCGCCACCAGCAAATCGCCTTCGCTGGCGAGATTCTTAAGCTGTTCGAGGAACACGCGGTCGAAACCTTCGTCGTTCCCCCACGCCAAAATGTAGGGCGAATTATCCGTCAGGCTGAGGATTTTGAACCGCACTTTCGCATCGTCGTCGAAGTCCTGTTTGCGCAGTGTGCCTTTGCCGATGTCTTCGCAAAAGTGCGAAGCGTTCGACCCGCTGCCCCCGTTGCCGATGACGAAGATCATCCGCCCCGCCTTGTAGCGAGCATGCATCAGATCCGCGAGCGTCTGCACCTCCGATGCATCGATCCGCAGCAGTTCGTCTGCCATTCGCTTGAGGAACGGCGCAACGGCAAGAGTAGCTCCGAGCATCGGGAAATCCTTTCGTGTAAGTCCAAGGGAACGACACCCTGTTAGCCCGACGCGCTATCGAGGGACGTTCTTCTGAGTCATCGAAACACGTCGACTCGTGCTTCCCGGAATGATCGTTGTGCGTCGTGTCTCGCAGACTCGCCACGACTCCCTCGCTAGCGCGTCGGGCTAACAATTCTGAGAAAACGGCCCTAAATCGTGTCGGCGAAGGTTCGTTCGACGCGGCGGAAATAGAACAGGCCGAGGAACAACACGCATAGGCCGACCGTTCCCGAGATCGCCAGCGAATACCATGCAAAATAGTCCATCGGGCCGCCGAGGACGAGGTTCCGCAAGTTGTAGATCAACCCGTAAAGCGGGTTCAGCGGCAGGATCATTCGTGCGGTGGGGCCGACGACGTCTGGCCCCAAATAGATGCATGGCGTCGCGAACATCCACAATTGCGTACCGAATGTGAGTAGGTATCGGAAGTCGCGTTGTGCCACGATCAGCGCGGATAACAACACGCCGAAACCGGTCGCCGTGAGGAACAAGAGCGTGAGCACCAACGGTGCGAAGACGATCGTCCACGCCGGAACTACGCCGTAATAGATCATGGTGATCGCGATGAGGCCGCAGGCAATCAGGAAGTCCACGAAGGACGAGCCGACGTTCGATAGCGGAAGCAGTAGCCTCGGGAAATAGACTTTCGTAACGAGCCGCTCGTTCGCCAAAAGGCTGTTCCCCGCATTCGCCATCGCCGACGAAAAGAACGTCCACGGGATCACGCCGAGCAACACGTATAACACGTAATTATCGACATTATCCGCCGTTTTACCCATGTAACCGATGAAGACCACGAACACCAACACCGTGGCGATCGGCTGAAACAGCGACCAACCCACACCGAGGATCGTCTGCTTGTACCGCAGTTTCAATTCGCGCAATATCAAATAGTAAAATAGCTCGCGGTAG
>JANXNT010000276.1 GCA_025353985.1 Limnoglobus sp. | reverse complement strand
CAACAAGGCCAACTTCTATTTCGGCCTTGCCACCAAGGGCGGAGAGAGTGGCGAAGGAAAAATCACTTACCTGAACGGTACGACCAAATACGAGCCGCGACGCTGGTATCACGTGGCCGCCGTATACGACGGCAAGCGGATGCAACTCTACGTGAACGGCAAACTCGATGGCGAATCGATCGAGCAATTCGGCGCTGTGAGATACGCCACAAAAGCACCGCTCATTATCGGCCGCTACCAAGACGACGACGAAGACTATCCGATGGTCGGCGGCATCCGCGAAATCCTCTGGTGTCACCGGGCTGTCACTGCGGAGAAACTCGTCGCACACTTTGAAGCCGACGCGAAACTCGCTGGCGCACCACCCGAAGCCGTTGGCCCGAAATTCGTCGTCGAGCCATACCTGCAAAACGCGACGCGAACGACGATGACCGTTATGTGCGAAACGGATACTCCAACGACTTGCGAACTCGAATACGGCGACACATACCCACCGAAACTGACTGCGAAATCCGTAAAATCCGACACGATGCACGAGATGCCGTTGGCGAATCTCGTGCCGAAAACGAAGTACTTCTACCGTATGATCTGCACCGATGCCGACGGCAAGACACGTTCCAGCCGCCCGCTGACATTCATGACTACCGTCGATGCCGATGATGCGTGGAGTTTTACCGTAGTCGGCGATACGCAACGCAACCCGGCTGTCACGGGCAAGATCGCGAAGCTCATGTGGGAACGCCGTCCGCACTTCGTGCTACACTGCGGCGACGTCGTCGACGATGGCGCATCGAAAGCGCAATGGACCGGCGATTTGTTCAAACCGTGCAGCGAACTCTTCGGCCGAGTGCCCGTCTTTCCGTGCATCGGCAATCACGAAAAAAACCATCCGCACTACTACAAATACTTCAGCCTGCCGAAGCCCGAATATTATTACAGTTATCAGTATGGCAACGCCGCGTTCTTCAGCCTCGACACGAACGGACTGCGTACGCTGGACTTGCAACCCGGCGGCGTCCAGTACGAATGGCTCGATAAAGCGCTCGCCGCGTCTGATGCAAAATGGAAAATCTGCTTCCATCACCACCCCGTATATACATCCGATAGCGACGACTACGGCAACACCTGGAAGGGCAAATCGACCGACGGCGACGTTCGACTAAAATCGCTTCAGGCCCTTTACGAGAAGCATAATGTCGACGTCGTGTTCAACGGGCACATCCACCTTTACGAGCGCTCATGGCCAATTCGCGGCGGCAAGGTCGATCAGAAAAACGGCGTCGTTCACATTACTTCCGGTGGCGGCGGTGGGGGCCTCGAAGACTTCGGCCCGACGCCCACATTCTTCAAAGCCGAATGCCGGTCCGATTTCCACTTCTGCTACGCGACCGTACACCGCGGTACTTTCCACTTAAAAGCATTCGATCAAGAAGGCCGATTGTTCGACACAATGACTTTGAAGAAGGAATAATGAACCAGACGGCAAAAGAATGCGTATGACACACTGTATTGCACGCATTCTTTTGGAAGACGCTCATGACGACAAGTGGGATTCCCAAGTACCAGCAAGTGGCGGACTCGCTGGAAGTGCTCATTCATAAGGGCCAACTCGACGACGATAAGATGCCGAGCGTTCGCGGTGTCGCAAAGCAGTTTTCGATCTCGATCGTGACCGCATCACGTGCGCTACAAGTGCTTCGAGACAAAGGCGTCGTGCGGTCGGTCGAACGCTCTGGCACGTTCTTGTTGCCTGCCGCGACCGCCGAACGTTGGGCACTGATTATGCACGTAACCCATGGCACACAGGCCGAACTCGTGACGGCGCAAGTCCGAAGCGGCTTCGAAACCGTAGCCCATCAACAATCAATTCACGTACACACCGATGCGTTTCGGATCGAGCGCGATTTGACCGTAGAACGTGCCACCGAAGCCGCAAAACGCGCAATGGCAAGCGGCATACTCGGTGTGTTTCTATTACCGTCCCGAGCGAGCGATGCCGAGGCGGAGGCCGAAGCCGCGTTCCTCGCCGGTTGCGATGCGGTCGGTATGCCCGTCGTTTTGCTCGAGCGGTATTTACGCAAGCAACTGAACAGCGAGAAATGGGATCTCGTCGCGCAAGACGATTTTTTAGCCGGTGTCGAATGCACGCGCCACCTGATCGAATGCGGCCGAAAACGAATCGCGATCGCCGTCGCTTCGCCGACGATCACGCATCAAAAGCGACTCGCAGGATACATGCTCGAACTCCACAATGCCCGCACCGCAAAGTCGAAGCGCGCGACCGAGTACCCCGTGCTAATCGCACATTTGCCAGAGGAATTACCGTCGCCACATGTCAGCCAATACCTCGGCGACTACGTCGCGAAGCACGAAGTCGACGCGATTATCTGCTATCACGACTACGTCGCCATTGGTTTGTGGCTCGAACTCGTACATCGCGGCATCACCGTGCCCAACGATGTGGCAA
>JANXNT010000270.1 GCA_025353985.1 Limnoglobus sp. | reverse complement strand
CGTTCACGGGGTCAAATGACGATTTTTAAGGACTTTTTGCGTATCTGTTGCTGAAAATCGGTCCAAAACCGACCTTTTAAGGCAATCTCAGTCAAAAACAGCCTTGGATTTCAAGCGTTTTACCCCGTGAACGGTTACGACAAAATCGATAGTAACTTTATGTAGGGCCTTACGAGGATTTGAAACGCGATTTCGACATAGTGTAATCTTCAACGTAGGAGCTGAGAATGAAGTGCAATGTATGGGTTTGGATCATCGGAATCTGCATCTTCTCGACGATGGGTTGCGAAGTCCAAATCAAACCAGTCGACGCACCGCAAGAGCCAGCCAAACTGCTGGACTTACATTGCCAGCTCGCAGTCGATTCGACAGATATTGTCGTGAAAGATCATTTCATTCTGTCTTTTCAAATCCCACGGTATTACCGAGAATACGAAGCGATCTCGGACATCTCATTCCGAGTCATTCAAATTGGCGGATTCGATGACGCTCGATTTGCGCTGACACTTTGGGAACAGTCAAAATGGCTGGATGTAAGCGACAAAGGTGTATTTGAGGGGCTCCCGCAAAAAGCCAGTTACGATCCTTCTTCCCGATGGTTCACGAAAAAAACTCACAACTACTCCGCGCGAGAATTTAACCTTAAAGGTAACTTTCTTGGCGTCTTTATGGTCAAATCGGTCGGGGACGCACGCATATTTCACAAACTTATCGTTGATGATGTCCCGGAAGTCGTCATTCAGGATACGCAAATTGCGTCTCCGCCAATCATATTGACTGTGCGTCCTGTCATAACAGAAAAAGGCGAAGTGGTGCTCGATCCTGATACGACAAAGTTACCAGAATAAGACGGAGGACCAAGGACGCAGCTGCTTCCAAAACACCGTTAATCGTACCATGCTCGCCCACATCCTGGATGTTGGACATCGTCTCTTCCCGATTCACGCCGCGATTAGCGTGCGTTTCACTTCGGGTTTGCGCAACTTCCAGATCTGGCCGTCCATAATGAAGTGGTGCAGATTGATGAACGCGATGGTCAGGGCCGTGGCTTCGGCGAAGCCGGTGAGGCCGGAGTTGACCATGAGTATTGGCGTGAGTTCGTACATCAGGAAACCGAGGACGATCAGCAAGCCATAGTAGCGCAGGAACACGCGGCCCGTGGCGTCACTCGGCTGTTCGTGGGCGTGTGATGCACTTGCTTTC
>JANXNT010000125.1 GCA_025353985.1 Limnoglobus sp. | reverse complement strand
AAGCAACTGGTTTATCTGCTATTTATGCTCGGTTTGGGTTCAGTGGGTGCCTTGTTTTACGGTATGTTTTGGTCGATATTCGTTTACTACCACTTTACCGTTCTCCGCCCACCCTATCTCTGGCGGTGGTCGTTGCCGCCGGGAATCGAGTGGTCGATGTATGCATCGATGGCACCGATAATCTTCTCCCTGTTTGCAATCGGCGATCTGAACAAGCCCGGTCGCGGGTTCTCGAAAATTCACTGGGCAATGCTCGCATTTTTCTTCTGGATGACTGTCAGTGTTGTAATGGCTCGAAATCAACAAGTCGCGTACGAATGGTATGTAGTGAATTTCAAAATTTTCCTCATGGCGACCGTAGCGAGTTTACTCATCGAAACGCTTCGTCAGGTCTGGTGGATGTACCTCATGGTGGCGGCATCGCTCGGCTACATCGGCTACGAGATGAACTTCGAGTACTTTGTGAACGGATACATGAAGATCCGCGATAACGGTTTTGCAGAATACGACAATAATACGGCAGGGTTGATGCTCGCGATGGGCATTCCTCTGTGTTGGTTTGCCTGGGAAGCGATCTCGCGGTGGTGGCGATGGATTTTCGCGGCATTCGTCCCGATTCTGCTCCATGCCGTTCTGATGTCGTTCTCCCGTGGAGCGATGGTTTCGTTAGTGATTGCGATGCCGCTGATCGTGTTTCGCAGTCGATTTCGACTCGCGACTTCGGTGGGTATGGGCGTATTTTTGCTAATGGGTTTGCCTCTATTTGCTGGAAAAGAGATTCAAGATCGGTTCTTCTCGATCGAGAAATCCGATGCAGATGCCAGTGCCAATTCGCGAATCGGAACGTGGACTGCGGCTTATAAGATGGCGGTCGCAAACCCCGTATTTGGCGTCGGAGTCCGAAATTCGCCGATGTTAGTCGGCGAATATGGTCACGAAAACAGTCACCAAACGATCCATAGTCAATATCTCCAGGTTGCCGCAGACACAGGGTTTGTCGGCCTCGGATTGTACCTCACCATGGTGGGGTTCGCGGTGGCCGCGACGACTCGATCACGCTCACAATGTACTGTATTTCCGACTGAGATTGAAATTCAAACGAAGAGCATGCTGAGTGGACTCGAATGCTCGTTAATCACGTTTTTGGTCGGAGCCGTTTTTCTGTCTTTGGAAACGTTTGAAGTGACGTACATCGTTCTGGTAATGATTGCGCGATTAACAACTTTGTTGAACGCAGTTAAAAAGTAAGCAACGTATCTCATTCACTTCCACATAAACGGTATGGGGTAGCGAATAAACTTCTCGGCCTCAATGTCGTTGAGCAGGCGAAAAGTCCCGGCCGATACCTGTTACTACCGGTGAAGCCAGCATTGTCGTTGCGGCCGCGGAGGTAAACCCAGCCTTCGCTCGCCTGGCTCTGGACGCCGTCACTACTCACTGGGGTAACGAAAGCCTCGAAGATTCGGTCGACCTGCCACTACCCGACAAAGTGGTCGCAGGAGTGTCAGTTTGGTCTATTAGCAACCAGATTGCCTTTGCGTTTGGCATGCGTGTCACACCTATCCGCCCAAAAAGTATGAACTCTCAGAGGTCGCACTTTCCGCAATCTTCGACCCGAAAACCACTTTTGGGACTGGCAGAAAATCGACAATCCAAGAAAAATACACTTTCTCGGGTCGTCGGGGCGTTCCGAGTGGAGCGGCAATTCACCACATTGGCCCGGCGATTGCACTCATTGGTGCACATAGGGCCATCGCGCACCGGCACGCGGAACAAGCCCTGCGACACCCAACGAGCATAACATCATGTCGAAACAATCAAAACGGATCCGCGCGATCCTGGCCATCTCCCTGTCGGTGACGGCTCTCTCCCTGCCCGCGTGCCGACCTACGCACGCCGAGGAGCACGGTCCAGAGCACACCGAACACCACAACGCACTCGTGGTGACGAGTCCTCGGGTGAAGGATGTCCTTATCACCCAACGATACGTCTGCCAGATCCGCTCGCAGCGTCACATCGAAGTCCGCAGCCTTCAGGAAGGGTTTCTCGAGGCGATTAACCTCAAGGAAGGTCAGGCAGTGAAGGCGGGCGACGTGATGTTCCGGGTTGTGCCGACCCTGTTCAAAGCGCGGCTGGATGCGGAAATGGCGGAGGCCCAACTCGCGCGGCTCGAGTTGAATAACACCAGAAAACTCGCCGAAACCAATGTCGTCTCACAGAACGAGGTCGCGCTGTTCGAGGCCAAGCTTGCTAAAGCCCAGGCGAAGGCGGACTTGGCGAAGGCGGAGCTAGACTTCACCGTGGTTCGTGCCCCGTTCGATGGCATTATCGACCGCCTCAGCCAACAGCAGGGGAGTCTGGTTAAGAAGGAAGAAATACTAACGACCCTGTCCGACAACGACGTGATGTGGGCCAAGTTCAACGTGCCCGAAGTCCGGTTCTTCGAGTACATGGCCGACACCAGCAAGGGGAACGTCAAAAAGAGTTCGCGGATCGAACTCGGTGACGCGAAGATCGAACTCGTCCTCGCCAACGGCAGCAAGTTCGGGCACGATGCGGGCAACATCATCACTCTTGAAGGCGAATTCAACAAGGAGACTGGCAACATCCAGTTCCGTGCCGACTTCCCGAACCCGCAAGGTCTGCTGCGGCACGGCCAGACCGGGAACGTGCTGATCCATCGCACGCTACACGCGGCCGTCGTCATCCCGCAGCGTGCCACCTTCGAGACCCTCGACAAGCGGTACGCATTCGTCGTCGGCAAAGACGATGTGGTCCACCAGCGAGAGGTCGTCGTCGCGCACGAGATGGACGACATCTTCGTCATCAAAACGGGCCTCGACGCGCACGACCGGATCGTTCTCGAAGGGGTCCGGCAGGTCCACGACGGTGAGAAAATCCACTACGAGACGCGCACGTCGGATGAGGCCCTTACGAACCAGAAGCACCACGCGGAATAAAGGCCGACTTAACCCTTCCGCCTCGGGTTGCGTTCGGAACGCCCCGGAGAGGTATCGGAATGTAGCCACGTGTGGAGCGCAGCGGAACCCGTGGACCTTCGTGCACCCGATGCCGCTTCCAATTGCAAACTCTTCTACGGGTTGCACTCCGACCGCCTTTGGCAGTCGTCATTTCACCCGTGGCTACAGTCCGTTGCCCCATCCGGGGCAAAGAGTCGAGAGTCGACTTTACGAGACTGAGTGATCGCCCGACTTCCCCCAACTTCACCGGAACACCGACCAAGACCATGTTCACAAAAATCCTCCACCGGCCGGCGCTGGCGATCGTTATCTCGGTGTTGCTCCTTTTCCTGGGAGTGTTAGGGATGAAGACCCTACCAATCTCGCAGTTCCCCAACATTGCGCCCCCGACTGTGCTGGTCTTCATCACCTATCCCGGTGCGAGCGCGGAAGTGCTGGTCGATTCCACGTTGATCCCGCTGGAGCGGTCGATTAACGGAGTCCAGGGCATGCGCTATATGTCGTCCGATGCGACCAGTGCTGGCGAGGCGACGATCCGCATCTACTTCGAGCCGGGTTCCGATCCGGACATTGCGGTCGTCAACGTTCAGAACCGGATCGCCATCGTGAAGAACCTGCTCCCCCCGCTGGTGCAGCGCGAGGGGATCATCGTCAGCCAGGTTCAGCCGAGCATGTTGATGTACATCAACATTTCCAGCACGGACAAGAACGTCGATCAGAAGTTCCTTTACAACTACACCCAGGTCAACGTCCTCCAGACGATCCGCCGCATCCGGGGTGTCGGTACGGCGACGATCCTGGGTAGCCGCACCTACGCTATGCGGGTGTGGCTCAACCCCGACCGAATGCGCGCCTACAAAATCTCCACCGAAGAAGTCATGAAAGCACTCTCGGAGCAGAGCGTCATCGGCTCGCCCGGCCGGCTCGGCCAGGCCACCGGGATGACTTCGCAGTCGATCGAATACGTCCTGACTTATAAGGGACGGTTCAACAAGGCGGAGGAGTACGAGAACATCATCCTGAAGGCGACCCCGGAGGGCGAGATCACACGACTCAAAGACGTGTGCGGCGTCTGGAAAGATGGCAAGCAGACCTCGTACGGGGTCGAACTCGGCTCCGAGTTCTTCGACATCTATTCGGATATCGATGGCCGCCCGTCGGCGGCGATCATCCTCAAGCAGAACCCCGGTTCCAACGCGGCCGCCGTCATCGAAGAAGTCAAAAAAGAACTCGAGCAGATCAAGAAGGAGTCGTTCCCGCCCGGCATGGATTACGAAGTCACTTACGACGTGTCGAACTTCTTGGACGCCTCGATCGACAAGGTGCTCCACACTCTGTTGGAAGCGTTCATTTTAGTCTCGCTGGTGGTCTTTCTGTTCCTGGGGGATCTGCGCTCCACGCTGATCCCGATTCTTGCGGTCCCGGTGTCGCTCATCGGCACGTTCTTCTTCATGCAGTTGATGGGTCTGTCGATCAACCTGATTACGCTGTTCGCGTTGGTGCTGGCGATCGGGGTCGTGGTGGACGACGCGATTGTGGTGGTCGAGGCGGTCCACGCTAAGATGCACTCCAAACACCTGTCGCCCTACCGCGCGACGATGGAGGTGCTCCACGAGATTAGCGGCGCGATCATCGCCATCACTCTGGTAATGACGGCCGTGTTCGTGCCAGTGACGTTCGTACCCGGACCGGTCGGCACCTTCTACCGCCAGTTCGGCATCACAATGGCCACAGCCATTATCCTGTCCGGGTTGGTGGCCCTGACGCTCACTCCGGTCCTTTGTGCGATGATCCTCAAGCCGCACACGGGCATAAAGAAGCGTGGGCCGCTAGCCATGCTGCTGCATGTGTTCGACCGCGCGGTCGAGCGGGTCACGGGCGGGTATGCCGCGATCCTGCGACGAATTCTCACTCGCCGCCTAATGACCGTGCTCATTATCGCGGGGTTCGCCTTCGGTGTCTTTACCGTGAACACGCAACTCCAATCCGGATTCATCCCGGGCGAAGATCAGGGCATCATCTACGGGATCATCCAGACCCCGCCGGGTTCGACGCTCGAGTACACTAACGCCAAGTCCCACGAACTTCAAAAGATCGCCAAGGAACTCGAGGAAGTCACTTCGGTTTCCTCGCTGGCTGGCTACGAGATCCTGACCGAGGGCCGCGGCTCGAATGCGGGCACTTGCGTCATCAATTTGAAGCCGTGGTCCGAGCGTAAGCGGACCTCGCGCGAGATCACTGAGGAGATCGAGGAAAAGTGCAAGCAAATGTCCAACGTGAAGATCGAGTTTTTCGAGCCGCCCGCCGTACCGGGCTACGGTCAGGCCGGGGGTGTCTCCCTCCGACTTCTCGACAAAACGAATACGACCGATTACAAGCGGCTCGGCGAGGTGAACGATAAGTTCATGGCCGCGCTCGGCAAGCGCAAGGAGCTAACGGGGCTATTCACCTTTTACACCGCGAACTACCCGCAATACGAGTTGGTCATCAATAACGACCAGGCCATGCAAAAGGGCGTGTCGATCGGGCGGGCGATGGACAGCCTCAATATCCTCATCGGCAGCACCTACGAACAGGGCTTCATCCTCTTCGGCCAGTTCTACAAGGTGTACGTCCAAGCTTCGCCCGAGTTCCGGCGCTACCCGGAAGACCTGGAAAACATGTTCGTTAAGAACGACCGCGGCGAGATGGTCCCGTACTCGGCGTTCATGAAAGTCAACAAAAAGCAGGGTTTGAACGAGATCACCCGCTACAACCTCTACCCGTCGGCCACCATTCAGGCGGGGCCTTCCCCCGGTTACAGCAGCGGTCAAGCACTCAAGGCCATTCAAGAAGTCGCCGCCGTGACGCTGCCGCCGGGCTACGGCCTCGGCTGGGAGGGCCTCTCTTACGATGAAGCTAAAAAGGGTAACGAGGCGGTCTACATCTTCCTAATCGTCGTCGCGTTCGTGTACCTGGTCCTCGTCGGCCAGTACGAGAGTTTCATCTTGCCTCTGGCGGTGATCCTGTCGCTGCCGATCGGGATCTTCGGCTCCTACTTGTGTTTGCAACTCATGGGGCTGTCGAACGATGTCTACGCCCAGATCGGCCTCGTCATGCTCGTCGGTCTGCTCGGCAAGAACGCGATCCTGATCGTCGAGTTTGCAGTGCAGCGGCGCCAGGAAGGTGCGTCCCTACTGGATGCGGCCATCGAAGGCGGGAAGTTGCGGTTCCGGCCGATTCAGATGACCTCGTTCGCCTTTATTGCCGGGCTACTCCCGCTGGTGTTCGCCACCGGTGCGGGGGCGATCGGGAACCGCACCATCGGGACGACCGGGGCCGGTGGGATGCTCTTCGGCACCGTGATCGGGGTGCTGGTAATCCCTGGCCTGTACTACTTGTTCGGCAAGATGGCCGACGGGCGCAAACTCCTTCAGGATGAGTCGGAAAGTCCACTCAGCGAGATCCACCGACGCAAACCGCTCGAACCGCGCGGCGAAGGCGACTACGTCCCGCACGCAGACGACCACGCACCGGCGAACCCGCCAACGGGCACTCCTGACGCAGCCCCGCCCGAACCCGTCGAAATCCTACTCGTCGCCGCTCCGAACCCTCAACCGCCGGCGGAGGGTACCTCACATTGATTTGTGGGGTTCTGGGCGGAATTTTTTTGAAAGAATCGTCTGGATGGCCTGGATCGATAATGCCGATAAGAACGCTAGGAACGTTCTCGAACGTGCGATCAAGGATGAAAGCGGATGAACTACTCACTGAAATTTCCCCAAGCCCGAAGAGAACGGCGCGCGGTCGCCGGGGCGATCGCATGCGGCGCACTTCTTTTCCTGCCATCGTGTCAATTACCCAGCCTCCGACAGGCAGAGTCCGTGCCGGTGGTGCCGGTGGGCTTCAACGCCTCGGATAACTCGAACGCGACGGGGCCAGGCGACGCGGAAAGCTCGGCGAAGGTCGGGGTCGAAGATTTCTTCAGCGACCCAGCGCTGACGCGGCTAATTCAGGAATCGCTGGTCGGCAACCGAGAACTGAAAGTGCTGGAAGAAGACATCGAGATCGCCCGGTACGAGGTACTACGGCGGCGCGGGGCGTATCTCCCGTTCGTCGGGTATCGCGGAGGTGCGGGTTTGGACCAATCCAGCCGTTTCACCCGAGACGGGGCGGTCGATGCCGCACTCGACATCCGAGACGGTGCGCCGATCCACAACCCACTGCCGGACATCCTGACCTCTTTCAACATCTTCTGGCAGTTGGACATCTGGAAAGAGTTGCGGAACGCTCGGGACGCGGCGGCCCTGCGGTACGTGGCTGCGATCGAACGACGCAATTCTTTCGTCACACGATTGGTCGCGGAAGTCGCGGAGAATTACTACGGGCTGTTGGCACTCGATCAGCGGCAACTGACGCTGGATCAGAACATCAAGCTCCAGCAGCAGAATTACGA